>JBBSSN010000015.1:0-19877 GCA_038242035.1 Actinomycetales bacterium | reverse complement strand
ATCCAGTCCCTGATTGATGACGGCACCTACGGCAAGATCATGGCCGCCTGGAACCTGACGCCGTCGGCTGTGAAGACGGCGGAGATCAATCCCACTGTGGAGGGCTAAATGAACGACCGCCAATTGCTCAACGAACCGGACGTCGGCCACGACTATCTGGCGCTGACCACCAAGCCGGTGCTGCGCCGCCGTCGTCCCGGCCAGATCGTCGCCGTCGTCGTCGTGCTGTTTGCCATCGTCTATGGTGGGTGGACCCTGATAACCAACCCCGGATTCGGGTGGGGCACGGTGGGAAAGTACTTCTTGGATACCCGGATCCTCGGCGGTCTGCTGATAACGCTGGAACTGACCGTTATCGCCATGGCGATAGGCTTCGTCGTCGGACTGGTTGTAGCGGTAATGCGGATGTCCGACAACTGGCTGCTGCGGGGAGTCTCCGGGGCCTACATTTGGTTCTTCCGGGGAACACCGCTCCTGGTCCAACTGCTGTTCTGGGGCTTTTCCGCCGTCCTGTTCCCGAAAATCGGACTCGGCATCCCCTGGGGACCCACCTTCGTCGAGTGGAACACAAACGACGTTATCTCGCTGTTCGGCGCCGCAATCCTGGGCCTGGGCCTGAATGAGGGTGCCTACATGGCCGAGATCGTGCGGGCCGGACTGCTCAGCGTCCCGGCCGGCCAGTCGGAGGCCTCACGTTCGATGGGCTTCAGCCAGCTGCATACCCTGCGTTTCGTCGTCATTCCCCAGGCCATGAAAGTGATCATCCCCCCGGTGGGCAACGAGGTCATTTCGATGCTGAAAACCACCTCGCTGGTCATTGTGATCGGGGTCGGGGACCTGCTGTACAACACGCAGCAGATCTACGCGCAGAACCTGCGGCAGATCCCCTTGCTGATCGTAGCCAGCATCTGGTACATCCTGCTGACCTCGATCCTGACCCTGGCGCAGACACGTCTGGAAAAGAAGTATTCCAAGGGCAACGCCCTCCTGCTTGGAAAGGCCCAGCGCTGATGTCGGACGTGAAATTCTTGAACGTGCACAAGAACTTCGGGCACGTCGAGGTCCTCAAAGGGATCAACCTGACAGTGGCGAAGCAGCAGGTGGTCTGCCTGATCGGTCCCTCCGGATCCGGGAAGTCCACGCTGCTGCGGTGCGTAAACCATCTGGAGATGACCACCTCGGGAGCCATCACCGTCGGTGGCCGGATGATCGGCTACGACGTCCGCGGCGACCAGCTCCAGGAGGCATCCCAGGCGGAGATTAACAAGCGCCGGTCCAAGATCGGCATGGTCTTCCAGTCCTTCAACCTCTTCGGACACATGACGGCAAAGGAAAACGTCATGTTCGGCCCCGTCAAATTGCTGAAAATGTCCAAGAAGGACGCGGAAGTCCACGCCCGTGAACTGCTGCGCAAAGTCGGCCTCGCCGACAAAATGGACAACTACCCCTCTCAGCTCTCCGGCGGCCAGCAGCAGCGCGTGGCGATCGCCCGCGCCCTGTCCATGAAACCGGAGGTCATGCTCTTTGACGAGCCCACGTCGGCCCTCGACCCCGAACTCGTCGGGGAAGTCCTGGACGTGATGAAACAACTGGCCCGGGACGGGATGACCATGATCGTCGTCACCCACGAGATGGGATTTGCCCGCGAAGTCGGCGACGTCGTCGTGTTCATGGACGACGGCGTCATCGTTGAGCAGGGCGACCCGAGAGAAGTCCTCAGCCATCCCCAGCACGAGAGGACGAAATCGTTCCTCTCCAAGGTGATCTGACAACCGACAACCAACCGAAAGGCCGGCCACAGTGAGCACTGACATAGCCGAGGACTTCAAACACGAAGCCGAATCCACGCTGCAGGAGCACCTTCACGGCGTCCTCGCGTTCAGCCATCTACTGCACGAACACCCCGAACCCGGATTCGAGGAACACCAGGCTGTCCGGTGGCTGGTCGAGGAACTCAAGAAGGTACCGGGGACACGGCTTGAGGTCGGGCTGGGACAGCTTCCCACCGCACTGAAGGCGGAGGTGGGAAACGGTGATCTGGTGCTGACTATCTGCGCCGAATACGACGCCCTGCCCGGAATCGGTCATGCCTGCGGCCACAACATCATCGCCGCTGCAGCCGTTGGCGCATTCACTGCACTGGCACCCTTGGCCGACCGGCTCGGCGTCACGATTCGGCTGCTCGGCACGCCGGCCGAAGAAAACGGCGGGGGCAAAGTCCTCATGCTTGAGCAGGGCGACTTCGACGGCACTCACGCAGCCATGATGGTCCATCCCGGCGACGTGGATGAATTCGAGATGCTGCCCTTCGCCTGCGCTGGCTACAGGGTCTCCTTCCACGGCCGCAGCGCCCATGCCTCCGCCCACCCCTGGGACGGCATCAACGCCCTGGACGCGATAACCGTCGCCCTGACTGCGATAGGCCTAGCCCGTCAACAATTGGAACCGGGTCAGCAGATCCATGGCTGCATTGACAGTGCCGGAACCGCGCCCAACGTCATTCCGGAACTCGCGACGGGGCAATGGATGGTGCGCGCGCATGATGTCGAATCCCTGGCCCGGGTAACGACGGTCCTCAATCGATGTCTGGAGGCTGGAGCGATGGCCGCCGGCGCCCGGCTTGAGGTCGCCCAGGACGGCCCCGTCTACGCCGAATTTCGCACTGATACGGCGATGGCGGAGCTCTTCGGTCTCAACTCCGCTGCTCTGGGCCGCCCGATGGGCCCCGCCAGCCGCCGCGGCGGATCCACCGACATGGCCAATGTCTCCCACCACTTCCCAACCATCCACCCCATGATCAGCCTCGGTGATGGATGCCCTCCCATCCACAACCAGGCCTTTGCCGAAGCAGCCGCCTCACCGGCCGGGGACAAAGCGATCCGGGACGGAGCCCTCGCCATGGCCTGGACCTGCATTGACCTGGCAACGCACGCGCAGACGCGAAGCCGGCTGCGCCAGGAGACGGCACCCGAATAGGAGACGGCCGGCATTTCGCGGGTGCGTCCCTCGACGAAGTTTGGTTGATGCAGTCGAAGTACTAGGGACGAAGGCTATTGCAATAGTTGTCCGGTTTCCGCACTATCAGCGGGGATCCGGCAAGGGGCGAGGGCCGCTGGCGAGCTACTGTCATGCTCAATGCCGTCAGCGCTTCCCGAACTTCCTCCGCATTACCACTAGGCCTGCCAGCGAGATGAGCGCGATCGCGATGTAGTAGTAACTGGGGGCCATCAGCGAACCGGTCGAGGTGACCAGCCACGCCAGGATCAGCGGAGCGAATCCGCCGAAGAGGGTCACGCCGACATTGTAGGAGATCGACATGCCGGTGGTGCGGATGTTCGTGGGGAACATGTCCGAGAGCAGAGCCGGCAATGGTGCGAAGTACATGGCCATCAGTACACCCAGGACCACCTGCACCCCGGTCAGCATGGCAACGCTCGGTGAAGCCACGAGGATAGCGAAGAGGGGATAAGCCACGGCAACCGCGATGACCGCAGCGGTCATCATGACCCGCACCGGCCCGATTCGGTCGGCGAGCTTGCCGGCCAGGGGCGCCCCGATGAGGGTGACGATGCCGGAGATGATGCCGCCGAGGTACCCGGCATAGGACGGGAGGTGGAGGTTCCGCACGGCGTAGGTTGGCATGAACAGGATCAGGTACACGGAAACGCTGGCCAGGCCGACGACGGCGGCACAGGTCAGCCATCGCGGGGCCGCCTGGATCAGGGTGGCGCGCAGCGGTGACTTCGCGAGGTTTCCACGGGCCTGGTGGAAGTCGGGGGTCTCCTCCATCTTCAGCCGGATGTAGAGGCCGATGGGGCCGATCAGCAGGCCGAAGAAGAAGGGCACCCGCCATCCCCAGCTGTACAGCGCGTCGTGGCTGAGGAAGGTATTCAGTGAGAAGCCGAAGACCGAGGCCAGGAACATCGCAACACCTTGCGTGGCCACCTGCCAGCTGCCGTAAAAAGCCTTCTTGTCCGGCGCATTCTCGATCAGGAATGCCGTGGCGGTGCCGAACTCGCCACCGGCTGAGAAGCCCTGGATGAGCCGGGCCACCAGGATCACCAGTGCCGCCGCCGGCCCCATGACGGCCGTCGTGGGAGCACAGGCCATGATCAGCGTGCCAACCATCATGAGCATGATGGTCAGGGTCAGCGCGCCCTTGCGCCCGTGCCGGTCAGCGTAGGATCCCAGCACCATCGCGCCCAGCGGCCGGATCAGGTAGGACACCGCAAACGTCCCGAAGGTCAGCAAAATGCCCGTGGCCTGGCCGCCGCGGCTTCCCGCGGGCTCGAAGAACAAGGCCGAGATGACGACGGCGAATGATGAGTAGACGATTATGTCGAACCACTCGAGCGCGTTGCCGATCGACGAGGCCACCACCGCACGGCGGGCACGGGTACGGTCTTCTGCGGTGATCAACCGTGCCGGTGCTGCAACAACGGGTCCGCTGGCGGGACTGCTCATGCTGTTCCCCTTTCGAGCCGTTCAATGAGCGAATCCAGGAACGACTCGCAGGCTTCGATCTGTTCGAGTTCGACATATTCGTTGGCGGCGTGCGCCACGGCGATCTCGCCGGGGCCGCACACCACCGTTTCGATGCCGGCCCGGTGGAACAATCCCGCCTCGGTGCCGTAGGTGACCTTTTCGTCCGAGGGGAGTCCGCCGCAGTCCTGGGCCAGCCGGACGATCCCGGCGTCGTCGTCGACCTCCAAACCGGGGCCCTGGGCCTTGACGATTAATTTAACGCCCGCCGCGGCCTGTTCGGCCTTCATCTCGGGTTCGAGGACGTCGAAGAGGAACTCGCGGATCTGCGCGACGACGGGCGCGGTGTCCACGGTTCCCAGGGCTCGGAATTCGAATTCGACCTCGCACGCATCGGGGACGGTGTTGCCGGCAATGCCACCGGAGATCAGGTTCACGCCGCCGGTGGTGAACGGCACCGGGTACGCATCGTCGAACGGTCCGTTCTCCCGCCAGTGGTGGGTCAGTTGACGGTAGAACTCGATGAAGCGGCCCGCGTAGTGGATGGCGTTCACCCCTTGCGGGGTGAGCGAGGAGTGCGCGGCCACGCCGCGGAAACGGGCCACGAACAGGTTGATTGATTTGTGCCCGCGGACCACCCGCATACCCGAGGGTTCCCCCACGATGCAGGACGCCGGTCTGATGCCGTGCTCGGCGAACTGGCCGATCATCCGCTCCGCGCCCAGCAGGCCGACCTCTTCGTCGTAGGATAACGCCAGATGCAGTGGTTCGGTGAGCTTGGTCTGACTGATGCGCTCCAGCCTGCTGAGGATGACGCCCAGGTAGCCCTTCATGTCCGCGGTTCCGCGACCGTAGAGCCGGCCGCCGTGCTGCTGGGCGGTGAAGGGGTCGTTGTCCCAGTCCTGACCGTCCACCGGTACGACGTCGGTGTGTCCGGAGAGCACGATGCCGCCGTCGGTCCTCCCGTCGTAGGCCGGGAACGTGGCGAAGAGATTGGCCTTGCGGACCTCAGCGGCGTCCTCATTGCCCAGGATCAGCGGCTCGACGCCGACGCGCCGCAACTCGTCGGCCACGCAGTCGATCAGCTCCAGGTTGGAGATGCGCGAGGTGGTGTCAAAGGAAACTAAGCGGGTGATCCACTCCACAGACGAATTCATTCCTAGACTGTACCCGTCGCGCCACCGCCCCGGCCAAGTTTCGCCGCGCCATGAGGGTCACACTTGCCAAGGCCAGGTCTTCAAGGCCCACCCGCTGCGGCACCCGCAGCAAGCCATAAGCGCTGTGCCGCTACATCGGTCACCCGCTCCGCCTAGCGCCCGCAGAGAACCGCGAGTTCGGGCCGGAGCTGGTGCGGGGCCGGCCCGGCAAGGGGCCGGAAGCCGATCCCGGCCGCCGCCAGGCGCGTCAGATGCCCGGAGTTCAGCCGCTGCACGAAGTCTGCGTAGTGGCGGGAGTGGCTCCACGCCAGCTCGGCGAACGCGGCGAGCCGTGGGTACGCATGGTAGTCGCGGATGTCGGGCGTGTCCAGGTACTCGGTCCAGATCTGCGCTTGGATGCCGGTGATCTGAGCACCGGTCTTGGCGGCGGCAGCCAGGACTTCGGCGGTCAGGGGATCGAAGTCGTAGAGTTTTTCCGTGGAGAGCAGCGGGTCGCAGGCGCTCGGCTCTTCCGGGTGGTCGCATTCGCGGTAATCCAGGTATAGGTGAGAGCAGCAGGAGATGGTGGTGTCGTAGCCGGCGGCCAGGGCGTCGCGGACAGTGCCGGTATCCCCCCAGGCGTTGACGACGGCGGTCCGCGGCAGCGCTGGACTGACGGCTTCGTGCCAGACGCCGGCCCGGCGCCCGCGGGCTTCGATGTGCTCCACCAACTGCCCCAGGAACCAGCCGTGCAGCAGCTCCACCGAATCCAGTCCGAGCTCGGCGGCGCGTTGGCGGACGGTGCCGGAGGCATGCCAGCGCTCGTAGGGAACCTCGTCACCGCCGATGTGGATGATGGGTGCATCGAAGATGTCCATGACGGTGTCAAGGACGCGTCGGTAGAAGTCCAGGGTGTAATCAGAGGGGTCGAGAATGCAGTCGTTCACGCCCCAGCCGGTCCAGACGTCAACTTCGGGCGCGTCGACGCCCAGCTCCGGGTAGGCAGCGATGGCGGCTACCGAGTGGCCCGGTACATCGATCTCCGGGATGACGGTGATGCCGCGGGCACGGGCAAAAGCCACCATTTCCCGTAAATCAGCGGCCGTGTAGTACCCGCCGTGCGGCTGTCCGCTCAGATGCTGCTGTCCGTCGTGGCCGTAGACCAAGGTGCTGTCCGCCCGCCACGCGCCCACGGAGGTCAGCCGCGGGAATTCCGGGATTTCGATCCGCCAGCCCTGGTCATCGGTGAGGTGGAGGTGCAGGGTATTGAGTTTGTGTGCAGCGGCGGCGTCGACGAAACGCAGCACCTCCGCCAGCGGGATGAAGTGCCGGGCCACGTCAAGATGGACGCCGCGGAAGCCGAAGCGTGGATGGTCCTCGATGCTGAGATTGTCCAGCACCACGGGCTGTGGACGGGATGCGGCCGGCTGCCGGACGTCGGGCAGCTCCGCTTCGGGCCCTGACCGAGGGGCGAAGGCTTCCGGGCCGGCCAGCTGGCGCAGCGTATGCAGCGCGTTGGTCAGTCCCGAAGCGTCGGAGACGGTGATACGCACCCCGTTCCGGACCAGCAGCCGGTAGCCTTCAGCGGGAACGGCAGCGTCGCGCACCACGCGCAGCCACGCCGGGGCGCCGGCTTCCGCGGGTCGGACGTGAGCATCCAGCCAATGCTGCAGCGAGTCCAGCGCCCATGGGTTCAGCGACAGCTCCGTGGAGTAGCCGACGACGGCGGGTACCCGCGTTTGGCCTGTCAGGGTGTGGACGGTGCCGGGCAGGGGGACCAGGGCTGGCATCAGCTGTCCTTTCTCGCGTGGGGATATGGTTCGGCGGGCACGACCGTGTGGATGCCTCGGGCCGACAGGTAGGCGGCGTCGTCGAGCTTGCTGGTGCGCACCAGGGCGGGCGGTTCGCCGGCGGCGGCACGCTCGAGCCAGGCCGCGAAGACTGGACCCGAGGGGGAGGTGATGGACCGGCCGGCACCGCTGGCCTGATCCCCTGGATCGAACGCGACGGCTGTGCTGCGGATCCGGGTTGGCGTGGGCGATGCTCGTTGTTGCGCGGCGACCTCACCGAACCGCGTACCCAGCGGTTTGGCGGCCCGGTTGGAATCGAGCAGCCCCAGGCTGTATTCCAGCTCCGGGAAGTCGGCCAGAGAACGGCTGACATCGTGGGAGCACCACCACGTGACTCCCCACAGGTTTGGCGCGTCCAGCAACGGCCGCAGGCTGGATTCCATGAACTCCGGGGCATCGTCGGCGGCGATGAAGGGTGCCGGTGCTCCGATTTCCTGGAGCCAGACCGGGCGTGCGGGATCCTCCGCCCACGCCTGCGCCAGCTGCACCAGATAATCCGCAAAGAACGTCCGCGCGGGGTGCCCGGGGCCAAAGTTCCTTGCAACGGAGGTAAAAACCCAGGAGTGGACGGTGGTGCAGTCGCCCAGAGTTGCCGCATGCTGTGGGGTGACAGGCGCGCTGTCCGCGAACCAGACGTCGTCGTCGAAGGAATGCTGGTGCATACCGGCCGGCCAAGCGGAGCGCGCCGCGTCCAGCAGCGTCCCGATCCATTCGCCCATCCGCGCCGGGCTGACGCGCTGCTGTTCGGGGTGGCGCTCCACAGCGAACTGGTTGGTTTCATTTCCCAGCGTCAGGCCAATCACATTGGAACGGGCACTGACCTCCGTGGCCAGGGCCGTGATCAGCCGGGCCTGAGCGTCAACCACCTCTGGGTCGGTAAACATGTTGCGCCGATGCCAGCTGGTCAGCCAGGACGGAAGGAAGTCGAAGCTGGACAGGTGACCCTGCAAACCGTCCACCGCGACATCCAGGTTGCGCTCGGCCGCAGCATCCACCACCCTGCCCACATCCGTAATTGCCTGTGGGCGCAGCAGCGTGCGGGAGGGCTGCAGGATTGGCCAGAGCGGAAAAATCCGCACGTGGTCAAGGCCCAACTCCGCAATGGAATCCAAATCGGCCCGGACCGCGTCAAGGTCAAAGTCGAGCCAGGAATGGAACCAGCTCTGGCTGGGCGTGTAGTTAACGCCCCAGCGCAACGGCCGCGCCCGGCCGCTCATACCTGCCCCTGCCGCAGGCGCAGGGTCAGAATCTGGAACGGACGCAGGGATAGCTGCACCCCGTCCGGGCCGGAGCCGGTGACCGCGCCGGGGTCCGGGACGTCCTGCTCCAGCAGGTTCACCTCCGTCACTGAGTCCAGTAGGAACGACGGCTTCAGCGTCACTCGAGCCCGGGCGCCAAGCGGTTCATAGATCCGGACAATGATGTCTGAGCTGCGGTCGTCCGCCAATTTGACTGCTTCAATCAGCGCTGCGCCGGAGTCCAGCAGCACCAGCGGCTCCACCGGAATGCCGGTCGAAGCGCGCTCGGGCAAATTCAGGTCATAGCCGGCCTCGACGGCGGCGGCGATATCCGCACCCACCACCAGTGCGTAGCTGAGCTGGTGCCTGCCCTGGTCCGTGTGCGGGTCAGGGAACTTAGGCCCGCGCAGCAGAGAGAGCCGCACAGTGCTGTAGCTACCGCCGTCGGCACTTAAATGCCTGGACACGTCGTGGCCGTACGTAGAATCGTTCACCAGCGCGGCACCGTAGCCCGGCTCGCCAACATGGACCCAGCGGTGTGCGCAGACTTCGAAGCGGGCGTTGTCCCAGGAGGTGTTTTCATGGGTGGCCCGCACCACGTGCCCGTACTGCGTCTCAAACGCGGCGTGGTCAGTATGCACGTCGATGCTGAAGGCCGCTTTCAGTAGCTTCTCCTGTTCATGCCAGTCAATATCATTGTGCACCAGGATACGGCCCGAATCGGGGGCGATGGTGATGGTCTGGCAAACGCTGGACGCGCCGAAGGAGCGGCGGATGGTGACGATGGCCGAGCCGCCGTCATCCGTGACGGCGTCGATCGAGTCCACATCACGCAGGTCAGTGACGGTGTTCTTGTAAAACTCGTCAATGTCCCAGGCATCCCACATATTGGGGAAGTCAACATGCAGCTGCAGCAGGTTGGCGCTGCGCCCGGTGGGGATGACTTCGCGGTTGGCTTGCCGGTCCAGGATGGATGAGATGACTCCGTCGGCGCCAAAAAGTACCCGCAGCCGGGAGCTTTGTACTGACAGGGCGCCGCCGGTCTTATTGATTTCGACGGCGGATATGGCAGCCGTTGGGATGCCTGCAGAGAGTGCGGGGACGCCACGGCGCGGGAACGGTGAGCCGTTGAAGATCACGGGGGAGACGGCGTCGTCCTCCTGCCAGTAGCGGGACCCCGGGGCAGCGGCGCGAATGCCTTCAGCGGCACGGATGCCTCCAGCGCCCCGAAGGTTTCCAGCCGCGAGGTAATCCGCGGAGCCCATGCCGGGCCCGGCGGCCGTAACACCCACCAACTCCCTGGCAGGCGCGGCCAGGGCGGCCTGCGCGGCACCGATAATGCCGTTGAGTGCGTTGCTGATTTCCGCGTGCTGCCCGGCCGCTTCGCGGTGCACCCAGGCGATCGATGTACCGGGAAGAATGTCATGGAACTGCAGTAGCAGCACCATCTTCCACAACCTGTCCAGCTCATCGTAGGGGTAGTCGAACGCACCTCGTGCGGCGGCGGTCGCCGCCCACAGCTCAGCTTCGCGCAGCAGGTGCTCATTGCGGCGGTTGCCTTGTTTGGTCAGTGCCTGAGAAGTGAAGGTGCCGCGGTGCAGCTCAAGGTACAGCTCGCCCTTCCAGACCGGTGGATTCGTGTATTCGGCCTCGGCCGCGGTGAAGAATTCTTTGGGGGTGCGGATGCTCACCCGCGGTGAGCCCTCCAGGTTTTCCGTGCGCTGCGCCCAGGCGATCATTTCGCGCGTCGGGCCGCCGCCGCCGTCGCCCCACCCGAACGGCACCAGGGAGTTATTGGCCGCACCCTTGTCGCGAAAATTCTCCACGGCGTGGGCTAGCTGGGCGCCGGAGAGATCCGAGTTGTAGGTGTCTACCGGGGGGAAGTGCGTGAAGACGCGGGTGCCGTCGATGCCCTCCCAATTGAACGTGTGATGCGGAAACTTATTGACCTGGTTCCAGGAGATTTTCTGGGTCAGGAACCACTTGGCCCCTGCCAATTTGACGATCTGCGGCAGGGCGGCTGAATAGCCGAAAGAATCCGGCAGCCAGACCTCCTGGCACTGGATGCCGAAGTTCTCCCGGAAAAACCGCTGCCCGTAGAGGAACTGACGCGCCATGGCCTCCGAACCGACCATATTGGTGTCCGATTCAACCCACATGCCGCCCACCGGGATGAACCGGCCACCGGCCACCGCATCCTTGACCCGGGCAAAAACCTCCGGCCGCTGCTCCTTTAGCCATTCATACTGCTGTGCGGAGGACATGGCGAACTGCATTTCCGGGTGGTTGTCCAGCAGATTAACCACGTTGGAGCTGGTCCTGGCCACCTTGCGCACCGTCTCCCGCACCGGCCACAGCCATGCCGAGTCGATATGCGCGTGGCCGATCGCATTGAGCTGGTGCGCGCTTGCATGTGCCGGCTTGGACAGCACGTCCGCCAGTTCACCCCGGGCAGCCGTCGCTGAACCGGCGACATCGGAGAGCTGCACTGCGTCCAGCGACCTTTCGATGGCCCGCAGGATGTCCCAGCGGCGAGGATCGCCCAGGCTCAGTTGGTCCTGGAGCTGAAGGAGCACCTCCAGATCCTGGACCAGCTCCCAGACCTCGGTATTGAAGACATTGATGTCCGCGCGGGCCACAGTATAGATGGGGGCTGTTCCGCTGGTCGCCTTCTCCCCGCGCTCTGTCGGCAGGAACGGATACACCTCCAAAAGGAGGGGATTGGCCGAGGCCTCCACATATAAGTCGATCTGTTCCGACCCGGTCGCCGATTCGGCTACCGGGATCCAGGCATTCAAAGGGTTCAGCGCCTTCACCACTGTGCCGTCCGGACGGTAGACTAGACCTTCGGACTGGAATCCGGGGGAGTGGCTCTCCCAGCCCAGATCCAGAACCAACTCGATCCGGGCCCCGGCCGCAATACTGGGGACACTGCCGGTGAGGTGGAACCACGTGGTTCCCCACGCCGGTCCCCACGGCTGGCCGATGCTGAAGGGTACGTAATCGACACCTGCCGCCTGCGCCGTCGCCCGGTCCCCGCCCGGCAGGGCCACGACGGGGCTGACCGGTTCACCCTGGCCTCCATCGACGTGCCACGCCTGAAGGTCAAGATCCGTCAGGTGAGTGTAAATGGCGGGTATCAGGCGTTCGATCAGAAGCCGGCGGAGCCGGCCTTCGATGAGGACGTGATTATCATGCATGCGGGACTAAACCTTTGTTTTGGGGAAGTGGTGGAAATTTGCCGGTTGGGTTCGGGGTTTGCCGGGGTCAGCCCTTCACCGCACCCTCGCCAATGCCCTTGAAGAACTGCTTTTGCAGGATGAGGAACAGGATAATCAGCGGAACGACAGCGATCATGGTGCCCGCGGCGACGATCCGCGGATCCTGGTTGAAGGTTCCCTGCAGATAGTTCAAGCCGACGGAGAGTGTGTATTTGTCGGTGTCGGTTAGCACCAGCAACGGCCACAGGAAATCGTCCCAGCTGCCCATGAAAGCGAACAAACCGACAACTGTCAGCGTCCCCTTCACCGAGGGGAGGCCCACGTTCCAGAAGCGCTTCCAGGCATTGGCTCCGTCCAGGATGGCAGCTTCATCGATTTCGTGCGGAATGGCCAGGAAGGCGTTCCGCATCAGCAGCACGTTCAGGGCGCCGATGCAGCCCGGCAGGAAGACGCCTATCAGGTTGTTGGACAGGTGCAGGGAATTGATCATCTGCAGCAGCGAAATAATGGAGGCCTCGCCGGGAATTAGCAGCGCACCGACGAAGACCGCGAAAGCCAGGGACTTACCGCGGAATTTCAGCCGTGCGAGCGCGTATCCGGCCAATGCTGATCCGGCCACATTCAGTCCAACGTTGCAGACGGCCACAATGAGCGAGTTCAGGACGAAGGTCAGGATTGGGATGATCTCCGAAACCTTGACGTAGTTCTCCAGATTCGCGGCCTTGGGCAGCCAGGTCGGCGGAATGGAGTACAGATCGTCTCCGACGCCCTTCAGCGAGGTCAGGAACTGCCATACGAACGGCCCAATGGTGATGGCGATGACCAGCAGCAGCAAAAGATACCGGACCATGAGCGGGACCAACCGAATGCGGTGGCCGTCTTTTGATTCGTAACTCCAGTGGCGTTTCTTTGCCGGTTTGTGGAGTGGCGGAGGGGATTGCGGCGAAGTAGGAATGCGGGATGAAACGGAGGTGCTCATCAGTCCTCCTTGGAATGGGTGAGCTTGAGGTTGAGCAGCAGCAAACCCAGGGTGAGGACAAAGAGCACCACTGAAACGGCTGAAGAGTAGCCTAACTGTGCCGAAAGGCCGGTGCCGGAGGACTGGATGAGCGTCACGAGTGTGGTGTCGGCTCCGCCGGGCCCGGCCGTGGGGCCTGCCATCAGGTATACCTCCGAGAAGACGCGGAACGCCGAGACGGAGGAAATGATGCCCACCAGCACCATAGTGGTGCGCATGGCCGGCATCGTGACAGTGATGAAGCGGCGGATTGCGCCCGCGCCGTCGGTCTGTGCCGCCTCGTTAAGCTCCCGGGGAACGTTGCTGAGCACCGCCAGATAGACCACCATGTAAAAGCCCAGTCCCTTCCAGATGGTGACCACCATGGCGCAGAAGAGAATGAGCCAGGGATCGGAAAGGAAGGGAATGGGCGCCGTGATCACGTGCAGCGACTGCAGCATCCCGTTGATCAGACCGCGGTCGTTGAACAGCCACTGCCAAATAATCACAACGACGACCATGGAGGCGACCACCGGGGTATAAATGGCCGTTCGGAAGATGCCGATACCCGGGACCGTGCGCTGGACCAGCAAGGCCAGCAGCAGCGGCAGGACCACCATGAACGGCACCACACACACTACATACAGCGCGCTGTTGCGGAAGGCCACCCAGAAGAGCGGGTCCGCGAAGACGTTGGCGTAGTTTGCCAGCCCCACAAAGTGCCCGGGATCAAAGGTGCGCGCATTCGTGAACGAGTTGTAAATGGTCCGCAGGAAAGGATAGAACACGAAGCCCAGCGTCACCACCAGCCCCGGCGCCAGGAATAGCCATGGGGAGGTCCGGCCGTTCAGTGAGACGTTGCGGCTGCCGGCCGCCCGCCGCGGCTCGACGGGAGGCTTCACGATGTCAGCGTTCAGCACGCCCGGTGTGGTTTCAGTCATTGCCGGGTCCTTAGCCCAACAGCTGGTTGCACTTGGCCACGGAATTGTCCAGCGCCTGCTTTGCCGTCTGCTTTCCCTGCACGGCATCCGAGATCTGCTGCTGCACATAGGTGGCCATGGCATCGCTGTACATCACCGGGTGGAAGGTTTCGGCGTTCTCCAGCTGCTTGGCCGAGGCTATCCGCAGGTCGGTGTTCTGGCTTCCGTCGCTTTTGGTGAAGAACGGGTCGCTGAGCGTGTCCGCGCTGGAAGGGAAGACGTTCACGATGTTCGCGAAGGCCATCTGGTTTTTCTTGTTCGTCACGAACTTGGCGAAGGCGGCGGCCGTGGGCAGGTTCTTGCTCTTGGCCGAGACGGAGAGGTCCTGGACAGCCATGACGTACTTGTCGACGGTGGTGAACGCGGGGGAAATGCCCAGGTTTGCCGCGAGTTCCGGAGCGTTCTTTTCGAAATTCTTCAGATCGTAGGCGCTGCCGGAGTTCATCGCGACTTGCCCGCTCATGAAGGCTTCGCCGACGCCGGTGTACTTCATGCTCAGTCCGGCCGGCAGGATGCCCTTCGCGTCATAGGCCTTCTTGTAATTCTCCACCAGTTCCGCCGACTTGTCGGTGCTGAAAGTGAACTTGGTCTGCTCATCATTCATCAGCGGAACGCCCGCCACTGCAAAGTCGGCCAGGGCGGGAATGTTTCCCCACATGTAAAATTTGCCGTTGGTCTTTTGACCCATTGCCGCAGCTTCTTTGAGCATACCGTCGTAGCTGGTGGGCGGCTTGGAGGCGTCCAGACCCGCCTCGGTGAAGAGCGACTTGTTATAGAAGTTGGGGCCGGTGTTCAGGTACCACGGGTAACTGTAGACGCCATCTGGCTTGGCGTACTTCCCGGCGTCCCAGGCGTTGGGCAGGTAGAGCTTGCTGGCATCGGGATCGGCAACCGAGAGGTTGAGCAGGGCGCCGGCCTGTGCCAGAGGGTACGCCAGATCGGGTGCCGTGTTGATGACGTCCGGCAGTGAGTTGGACGTGACCTGGGACTGCAGCTTCTGCGTGTAGTTGTCTGCGGGCTGGTCCAGCCACTTGACGTTTGTCCCGGGGTGCTCCTGCTCAAAGTCGCTGATCAGATTGTTGAAGTAGTCGGAGAATCCGGATTTGAGGTTCCAGGTCTGGAACGTGATGTCGCCCTTGATGTCCCCGGCGACGCTCTGCGCCCCGGTGTCTGTACCCGAACCCGAGCCGCAGGCACCGAGTGCAAGGACAGATGCAGCTGCCATAGCCAGCACGGCGCCTCCACGGCGGAATGGGAAACCTGACTTCATCGTTTTGCTCCTTCGAATCATGGAACCGCGCCGGTGACCTGAAGCACTTAGGCGGTTAAGTTGTCCTTACCTATATAATCACTAAAGCGGTTTAGTTACCAGAACTTACCGAAATTTCCGTGATCGGGGAGAGCAATATGGCCAGGCCAACCATCAGGGATATTGCTCAGGCCACGGGGGTGTCCGACGCGGCCGTATCCTTTGCGCTCAGCGGCAAGTCCGGCGTCTCCGAAGAGACGCGCCAGCGCGTGGTGGCGGCTGCGGCAGCCGTTGGCTGGCATCGCAATGCCGCAGCCCAGGCGCTGTCCGTGGCCCGCGCCGGTGCAATCGGTCTGGTCATCGCCCGGCCACCAACCAGTGTGGACAGCGAATCATTTTTTCTGCGCATGATCGCCGGTATCGAATCTGTCATCAATGCCCAGTCCCTGGCACTGGTTCTGCAGATTGCGGATTCGGTTGAAACTGAAATGCAGACGTACCGCAGGTGGTGGTCGGAGCGGCGGGTGGACGGCGTGGTGTTGGTGGATCTGCGGGTCAACGATCCGCGCCCGGCGCTGTTGCTGGAGCTGGGGCTGCCGACAGTACTGGTTGGCGGCCCGGGTCCGGCCGGACTTCCCACGGTTTTTATCGATGACCTCGCAGCTATGAAGGTGATTGTGACCCATTTGGCCGACCGCGGACACCGGCACATCGCCCACGTCGCCGGCATCACGGATTTTGTGCATACGCAGCGGCGCATTGACGGATTCAAGTCCGCCACCGCCGAGCTGGGTCTCCGCGCGGAAAGCAGCTACCTTACCGACTATTCGGAGCAGGTGGGTGCGCAGGCCACCGAAGAAATACTGGCCCTGGCAGATCGGCCCACGGCCATAATCTATGACAATGATGTCCTGGCCATGGCGGGGATCGGTACGCTCAATGACCATGGGCTGCGCATCCCCGAGGACGTAGCGGTGGTGGCCTGGGAGGACAATCCGCTGTGGCGGGCCACCCGGCCGCAGCTATCGGCGCTGCGCCGCGACCCGTCGGTGTTGGGGGCACATAGCGCGCAGCTGCTGGCAAAAGTCATGGCTGGTACCCGCCCGATCAATGTTGCCGAACCGACACCGGAACTCATCGTCCGCGCATCCACTGCCGGCTGAGGATAGTCACGCGCCACGACCCGCGGCAGCCGCGGGGCGGGGACACGTTCAGCCGTATTACCGCCACACTGCAGTTTACTAAACCGGTTTAGTGAGCCGGAAAATTTTGCTGGCGTTCATGGACTTAACCGCCTAAGCTCGGTCCTGTTCCCACTGCCGTCAAGCCCGAGGAGACCCATGAAAAACCGTCACACACGCGCCCAAACTGCCGCCGGAGCGGGCAACCCGGCCGCCGTCAGCGCCGGAGGGGCCCGCAGCATGAACCGCGGCACGTTTCTGCGCTTCGCGGTGGCAGGAGTGGCCGCGGGTACGCTGGCGCCAGCCGTAGCCAACCTCAGCGCCAGCGGGGCCCAAGCCGCCCGACCGGGGATCGCCGTCGTGCCTGTGCCCGGAAGCGGCGGCATACCGGCCGGCCCCGCCACGCATGGATATCTGGCCGGCGACCTGCTGGCGTGGCTCCCTGCGGAGGATGCCAATGCCAGGCACTTCCGCTGCCTCATCCCGCGGGCGAAGCGCATCCCGGCCTTCGCCGCCACCCAGGCCCACCCCACGCTGGACCCGCGGACCGAACTGCTGTCCCTGGCGCCCGACTACGCGGGGGATATTTACGAGGGACGGGTGCGTCCGATCGGGGATGAAGCGCAGGTCTACACGCAGCGGTTCTGGCCGTACATTGACATCTACGGCAGCTGGCACGGCCAGCTTGTGGCATCGGTCCCCGATGACGTGGTCCGGAATCCGGACGCCCCGGGTCGTACGTACGGCGTCGTCGATATTCCAAACCCGGGCTGGACGGAAGCCGCCCATAAAAACGGGGCACGCACCCTGGGCGGCTGGTTCTGGCCACGGCCGGACAGGTTCGAAAACTTCGTTCAGCGTGACCCGGACGGATCGTTCCCGGTGGGTAGAAAGCTGGTGGAGATCAAACAGTACTTCGGCTTTGACGGATACTTCATCA
Organism: Actinomycetales bacterium; assembly: GCA_038242035.1. GTDB lineage: Bacteria > Actinomycetota > Actinomycetes > Actinomycetales > Micrococcaceae > Arthrobacter_M. The sequence continues at coordinate 2,603 of JBBSSN010000015.1, read as the reverse complement.
ACCAGGAAGACGCCGTCAGCCCGGCACAGATCAAGGCACTCTTTGCGATGTTCCGCTACATGAAGTCCCTGGACGCGGACCTGTACCTGCAGTACTACGACGCGGATCTGCCCGACAGCGGAGAGCTTGATTATCAGAACGAAATCAACGAACGCAACGTGGGATCACTGGGTACAGTGTCCGATCCCGTGGCTGACTCGATCTTCATCAATTACGGCTGGCCGTACACCGACAAGGATCTATCCGGTAGCGCAGCCACCGTGGCCGGACGCGGCTTCGACCCACGGAAAGCAGCCTTCGCCTCCACCGAATGCCAGCAGGGCGGCTTCAACCCGGCGGAGGACTTCGGCTCGGTTGCCAGCCCGGGGCACGCCGCCCCGGTCAGCTGGGCGCTTTTCGTGGAGAACCAGATTTGGGCAGATGCCGCGAAGGAGGGAATCACGGCTACTGCCGGTGGCCGGGCGCAGTACCGGGACCTGGAGCGGAAATTCTGGTCGGGGCCGGCCGGGGACCCCTCCCAAAGCGGGCGCACCGAGGCCCGGAAGCCGCCATACCGGACGGATGTGCTGAACTACAAGGTGTGGGACGGGGTGGCCCACTCCATCGTGGAAAAGTCTGCCATATCCGCCCTGCCGCTGGTGACTAACTTCAATATCGGTGTCGGCACGCACTTTGCAGTGGCCGGTGAAACTGTCGGCACGAAGGCGTGGAACAACGCAGGCATTGCGGATGTGGCGCCAACCTGGCAGTACTGGACCGAGCACGCTGGCGGGGCAACCTCTGTGTTTGCCCTTGACGAGAGCGTGGCATGGGAGGGCGGGCACAGTTTGCATGTCACCGGCCAGGCGGCGGAAGGCCAGTCGGTCACGGTGCACCTGTTCAAGACGGATCTGTCGGTTCCACCCGGGACAACCGCGTCGCTGCGGATGCTCGGATTTCCCGCCGCTGCCGCTGCAGAGCTTGGACTCACCTTCAAGGACGCGCCCAATGCGCCGCTCTGGCTCCCGCTGCAGGGCAAAGGGCAGCCCCGATCCGCTGATGGAGGCTGGAGCACCGCCGAAAGCAATGTCAGTCGGTTCAACAAGAGGCAGCTGGCCAGGATCAGTCTCCGCTTCAGCGCGGGGAAGGACGGCAGACTGGATTTCCGGCTGGGGCAGTTTGCGCTCGCGTCGAACCGCCGACAGCAGCCGGGGAAACCGCGCGGATTCACTGTGGAGCGCGTCGAACGGGCAAGCGAGGCAGCCGGCGTGTATCTCGCCTGGCAGCTTTCTGCCGACGCATACGCCTACGATGTTTTCACCGCAGGGTCCGGGGGCAAGCGGAACTGGCTGGGAAGGGTGCACCGCGATGTGTTCTACGCCGGCGGCGTGCCGGTGCCGGCCAACGGCCAGCTCGGGTTTGAGCTGGTTCCAATCTCCGTGGACGGCTCACGTGGCACGGCCGCGGTGGCTGCCGCTGCGGCGCCCTAGCCCAACCACGGCGGCAATGGCCCGGTGGTCTTCCTGGCCCGGAACATGTCCGGGCCAGGAAGACCACCGGCGCTGCGACCTTTCCTCGGCCGCGCCAGCATTCTTGAAGTACACACGGCATTGAATTCATCACCGTCAGGAGTACACACTTTGCGGCAAAGCCAGCAAGGATCCGCAGCCACCGTCCCTGTCGGGCGGTCATTGGCAGAAAGAGTTACCTGCGAAATGCCCGCGCTGAGGATGTTGATCCCCAACGTGCAATCGCATACGGCGTGCGGAGAAAGTTGGGCACCGACGGAACGCACCAAAGTAGTGGTGGATCCCGTCTGGGCCGCGGAATTGGGAAGCGAGGCAACGACGCTTGCCTGTGAGCTTGCATCCGAGGGATATGTGGACAGCATTCCCAAGACGGTGCTGGGCGGTCCAGTCGATGAGAACGACATTTATCTCAGCCTTGGCGTGGTGTCCCGCAATGCCAAAGCTGAAGCGTACCGGATGGGCGTTTCCGAATGTCTTAAAATTCTGGCCAGTGACGGTGCCGGAGCCTTTTACGCATCCCGGACGCTGCTGCAGGCCCTGAAGATACATGGGAAATTTACCGGTACGGTGCTGGACGGGCCGGCCTACAAACAGCGTGGCGTGATGCTGGACATTGCCAGGAAACATTACACGTCGGGGTGGATCGAACGGCTGATGCGTGACATGTCCTACCGTAAGCTCAATGTGCTCCAGCTCCACCTGAGCGACAGCCAAGGGTTTCGCGTTGAGTCCCGGAAACATCCCGAAATTGTCTCAAAGCAGCACCTTTCACTGAATGAAGTCAGAAAAATCCTGAAGGTTGCCAAGCGCTACCATGTGGAGGTAATCCCGGATATTGATACTCCTGCGCATTTGGATCACATTCTCAAGACCCACCCGGAATGGCGTTTAAAGCTTCGGAACGGCGGGGTTCTGGACAGTCATATGGATTATTCCATCCCGGCCGCCCGCGGGTTCGTTAAGGAGCTTGTCGAAGAGATGGCTGACGTTTTCCCGGGCAAGTACTTCCATCTGGGCGGTGACGAATTCTTCCCCGCACCGTGGCAGGCCGGTTCGGCTGACGTTGTGAACGCTGACACGGCACCTCACCTGGTT
>JBBSSN010000014.1:0-21021 GCA_038242035.1 Actinomycetales bacterium | reverse complement strand
GTATGTAGTGATTGCCCGCGTATTCCCGGCCGCCCTGCGGGCCAAAATGTTTGCCGCGCTGGCAGCTGCCTGGGTGCTGCCCTCAATTGTGGGACCGGCTATCAGCGGAGCTGTTACTGATCAGTTCGGCTGGCGCTGGGTATTCGTCTCAGTCCCCGTCCTGGCCGTTTTCGCCGTGGCACTGGTCCGCTCGGGCACCCGCGGTATGAACATGGCCGTTCAGGCCCGCCCGAGCCGAACTCGGACTAACCCTGATGCAAGCAACGCAGCGGCATCCCGGAGCCGGTTTTACCGACTGCATATGCACCGATTGCGGCTCGCTCCCGTGTGGCGTCGACCCGGCTGGGCCGTTGCGGCTGCCCTCGCGGTGCTGGTCTCGGGGAACGCAGCTCAGCGCGCGCAGCCCTGGTGGCCTGCGGAACTCGGCGTTGGTGCCGTCGTCCTGATTTTTGCCGTGCCCAAGCTGCTGCCGCGCGGAACCTGGCGCGCGCGGCGCGGCATGCCGTCGCTGATCCTGATGCGCGCACTGATCGGCACCGCCTTCACCCTCGGAGATGTGTATCTGCCGCTGCTGATGATTCAGCAGCGCGGACTGCCCGCGTGGCTTGCGGGGCTGTCGCTCACGGTGGGTGGCGTCACCTGGTTCGCCGGTTCCTGGTTTGCCGGCCGCGGCGTCGTCGCACCCCATCTGCGGCTGGTGCTCGGGGCGCTGGGTATCCTGCTGGGCGTCGTGGTTTGTGCCCTGGTGGTACTGCCGGCCACGCCCGTGTGGATCGCGTGGCTAGGCTGGGCGTTCGCCGGGATGGGGATGGGCATGGCCTACCCGACGCAGTCCGTCCTGGTGCTGGAGCAGTCGCCTCCCGCGGAACAGGGAAGCAACGCTTCGGCCCTGCAGTTGAACGAGACGCTGACGACCGCCGCCGCGCTCGGCGTGGTGGGCGCCGTCTTTGCCGCCCTGCTGATCAATCCGGAGGCGGGTTTCGCCGTGGCCTTTGGCGTCGCCGCGCTGCTCGGCCTCACCGCAGGACTGGTCGCGCGGCGCACCGGATGAGAGCTATACCCGCAGCTCGAGCACTACGCCGCCCGCTCGTTAGGTTCGAAAGAGAAGCATTGTGCAATGCCGTCCCGGATGCTATTCCTTGAAGACGAGGCCTTGGCCGCGAGACGCCGCGGGGAAGATCATTCACAACAGCGTCATTCACAACAAGGTCCTCTACAACAAGGTCCTCTACAACAATGCAGGTACCCCACCGGAAGAAGGAGCAGCGATGACTGACCACGACAAGGATGAGCAGGCCTTAGCTCACTGGGGCCAACGGCTATCCCAGGCACTGCAAATCCTGGATTTGGAAGTGGACCAGAAGTTGATTCTCCGGCTGGCCGACGAGTCCGCCCGGTCGGCGGGTCCCTCTGCCGGTCCGATTAGCACCTTCCTCGTCGGCTATGCCGCGGCTCTTGCCGTCAGCAGCGGTCATGTCGCCTCACAGGCGGCGGTCAGGTCCGCCGTCGACACAGCACTGAAGCTGTGCCAGAACGGATCAGCCGGCGGCCCCGATATGGACGGATGGGCCGGCACGGCGCAGTAGAGCGCCGGCCGTTACGCCTCGCACACTGCGGTCATGCGACTGTGGGCTCCAGCCGCACGATCACGTGTTTGGAGACCGGAGTGTTACTTCCCTCGGCCACGCTGTCCAGCGGCACCAGCACATTGGCCTCCGGGTAGTAGGCGGCGGCACATCCCTTCGCCGTGGGGTAGGAAACCAGCCGGTAGTTGCGCAGCACCCGCTCCTGATTGTCGTGGTGCTCGCCGTATACGTCGACGTACTGGCCATCCGCCAGACCCAATTCGGCAAGATCTTCCGGGTTCACGAAGACGACCTGGCGGCCCTTTTTGATTCCCCGGTAGCGGTCGTTGTGGCCGTAGATGGTCGTGTTGAACTGGTCATGGGACCTCATGGTCTGCAGGATCAGCCGGCCCGGCGGGCACTGGACGTGCTCCAGGTCATTGACCGTGAACACCGCCTTGCCGGTGGGCGTGTGGAAGGTCCGGGAGTCCCGGGGCCCGTTCGCGAGCACGAATCCGCCGTCCTGGCGGATGCGTTTGTTGTAGTTTTCGCAGCCGGCCACGACGTGCGAGATGTGCTCGCGGACCAGGTCATAGTCCCGCTCAAATCCGGCCCAGTCCACCGCCACCTTTTCGCCCAGCGTCGCTTGGGCCAGCCGGGATACGATCGCCATTTCGGAGAGCAGGTTGGGCGCTACGGGTTCCACCTTTCCCCAGGACGGATGCACGGCACAGACGGTGTCCTCCACCGAAACGAACTGCTCTCCGGAGGCCTGCCGGTCGATTTCGGTCCGGCCCATGGTCGGCAGGATCAGTGCTTCCTTGCCCACCACCGTGTGGGACCGGTTCAGCTTGGTGGAGATCTGTACGCTCATATCCAGGTTTTCCATCGCCGCCTCGGCCGCCGTGGTGTCTGAGATGGCGGCCACCAGGTTGCCGCCCAGGGCCACGAAAACCTTCATGCCGCCGTCGCGCATTCTCTGAATGGTCTGCACGGCGTCCGCGCCGTGCCTGCGGGGCGGATTGAAGCCGAACTCCTTCTCCAGTGCGTCCAGGAAAACCGGCGGCATCTGCTCCCAGATGCCCATCGTCCGATCGCCTTGCACATTGCTGTGCCCGCGAATCGGGGACGCACCGGCCCCGGGCTTGCCGATGTTGCCGCGGAGCAGGAGCAGATTGATGATCTCCTTGATGGCCGCCACACCCTTCTTCTGCTGGGTCAGACCCATTGCCCAGGTGATGATGACCCGCTCCGCCTGCAGGTACCGGCCAGCCAGCTCGTCGATCTCCTCCCGGCGCAGACCCGTCGCCGCCAGCACCGCGCCCTCGTCCAACCGCGCCAGGTGCGCCTTCAGTTCCTCCAGCCCCTGGCAGTGCTCCTGGATGAACTCGTGGTCCAGCACCGTGCCCGGCTTAGCATCCTCCGCATCCAGGACCCGTTTGCCGAGCGCCTGCAGCAGCGCCATGTCCCCACCTAAACGGATCTGCAGGAACTGGTCCGCCATCTCGGTCCCGGACCCGATGATCCCCTTGACCTCCTGCGGATTCTTGTAGCGCCTAAGACCCGCCTCGGGAAGCGGGTTGACGGCGACGATCTGCGCGCCGTTGTTTTTGGCCTCCTCAAGCGCGGTGAGCATGCGCGGGTGGTTGGTGCCGGGATTCTGGCCCATGATGATAATCAGATCGGCCTTGCCGAAGTCGTCGTAGGCGATGGTGCTTTTGCCGATGCCCAACGTCTGCCCCATCGCCCAGCCGGTGGATTCGTGACACATATTGGAGCAGTCCGGCAAATTGTTGGTGCCGAAGGCGCGCACGAACAGCTGGTAGCTGAAAGCCGCCTCGTTGGAGGTGCGGCCGCTGGTGTAAAACGACGCCTCGTCCGGCGAGTCCAGGCTGTTCAGCTTCCTGGCGATGATGGCGAAGGCCTCGTCCCAGCTGATCGGCTGGTAGTAGTCCTTTCCGGCGGGCTTGTAGACCGGCTCGGTGAGGCGGCCCTGCTGCCCCAGCCAGTACTCGGATTTGGTGCGCAGCCCGCTCACCGGGTTCTGCGCCCAGAAGTCCGAGTCAACTGTGATGGGGGTGGCCTCCCAGGTGACCGCCTTGGCCCCGTTCTCGCAGAATTCAAAGGTCTTGCGGTGATCGGGATCGGGCCACGCACAGCTCATGCAGTCGAAGCCGTCCCGGTGGTTCATCGCCAGCAGGGTTTTCCGGGTCCGGTCCACCCCCATGTCCTTCAGCGCGGGCACCATGGAATGAAGGACGCCGGGCAGACCGGCGGCCCACGTTTTCGGCTTACCGACCTCGATCTGGCTTTCGTCTTCGTCCTCGATCTGGACCTCGACCTCGGGATTCTTACGGGCCATGGGGCACTTCCCTTCATGTACGACGGCGTGTCCCGACACCGGGACGAGCGGCGGCTCCGCGCACCTATCTAAGGCCTAACAGTTATTTGCAGAGGCCGCAAGCAATCGGGCAATTTCCGCTCGTCCGCCGGCTGGCTCACCGAGGCGCAGCGCGGGGCGCCCTGTTGGATTAAATGGTTGCGCCGTCGTCGCCCTCTACAAACCGCCGCCGGCCGGCGCGCCAACCGAACCCGGCGCACAGCGCTCCGACCAGCAAAAACATCAATCCGGCCGGCGCAAAACTTCCGGTGGCCGCGTGCAGCCAGCCGACCAGCAGCGTGCCGATGGACCCGACACCGTAGCCGACACCCTGCATCATGCCGGACAGGTGCGAGGCTGTATGGGCGTCCCGGGTCCGCAGCACAATCATGGTCAGCGCAACGGCGGTCAGGCTCCCCTGTCCCAGGCCCAGCAGCCCGGTCCAGATCCAGATGCCGCCGAGCGGGCCGAAGATGCTCAGTGCAAAGCCGGTACCGGTCATCAGAGCCACCACCGTATTGATGCCGCGCTGCCGGCTGAGCTTCACGGCGAGGGTCGGGGCCAGCAGCGAACCACCCATCTGCAGCACAATCGAGACCGCCACAATGGTGCCCGCCGTGCCGCCGTCGACCCCGCGTTCGCGCAGAATCGGTGCCAGCCAGGCAAAAACGGAAAAGGACATCATGGCTTGAAAGACCATAAACAAGGTGATCTGCCACGCCAGCGGCGAGCGCCAGACGCTGGGCCCGGCCGTTGCCCGCGCACGCCGCACGTGCTTTTGGCGCAGTGCAATCGGTGCCCAAAGCACCACGGCAACCGCCGCCGGCAGGGTCCAGAAGGCCAGCGCGGTCTGCCACGAGCCGGTCGCTGCGTAAATCGGGTGCGTAAATCCGGCCCCCAACGCAGCCGCCCCGCACATGGACATGGTGTACAGCCCGCTCATCAGCCCCAGCCGGTGCTGGAAGTCCCGTTTCACCAGTCCCGGCAGCAGGACGTTGACGACGGCGATCGCGGCTCCGGCGGCGAAGGTCCCCGCCAGCATGGCCGGGATGGCACCGGTGCCGCGCATGGCCAGGCCGAGCGTGAGCACCACCATGGCGCCGAGCAGGGTGCGCTCCGCGCCGAAACGCCGGGCCAGCCCGGGTGCCAGCGGTGCAAAGAGGCCAAGGAAAGTCACAGGAACGGTGGTCAGCAGCGTCACCATGAGCACCGGCATACCCGTCGCTGCGGTGATTTCGGTGAGGACCGCAGAAAAGCTGGAAAAGAGGGTACGAAGGTTCAGCCCGACGAGGATCAAACAGACCGCAATGTACACCAGACTGCGACGTCCGGTGATACGTGTGGGGTCAGCCTGGGGAACCTCATCCACCTCTGAGTCGACCAGCAGGCCGGCCGCGCCCTGATAACCGGATGCCGGCCCTCCGACCGGTACCGGCGTTTCAGACCCGGAAGCTGAAGGTTTCACGGTACTGATCGTACAAGAGGGTCAGGGGACGATGATACGGTAACCGTTAATCGCGGCACCACGCCGGCCACACGCCTATGACTCAGGCGCCGTGCCCCGGAGCTACCTCTTCGCCTGGAGCAACCGGTCCGGGAGCGGTACCATCCCCGAACGGCCGACCGCCCAGTTTTTCGCGCCCGTGCGCGGTCAGCCAGCCTGACGTGTCAGGGCCCTTCGGCACGATCTGCGTGGGATTAATGTCCTTGTGCACCATGTAGTAGTGCCGCTTGATCTGCTGGAAATCGATGGTGTCGCCGAAGCCGGGGGTCTGGAACAGGTCCCGGGCATAGCCCCACAAGGCCGGCATCTCGGCGAGTTTGTTCCGGTTGCATTTGAAGTGCCCATGGTAGACGGCATCAAAGCGAGCCAGAGTTGTGAAGAGCCGTACATCGGCCTCCGTAATGGTCTCTCCGACCAGAAAGCGCTGGCCGGACAGGCGCTCTTCCAACCAATCCAGTGCAGTAAACAATCGGTCGTAGGCCGCGTCGTAAGCTTCCTGGGAACCGGCAAACCCGCACCGGTAGACGCCATTATTAACCTCCGTGAAGACACGTTGGCTGACACTGTCAATTTCTTCCCGCAGTTCCTCCGGATAGAGGCGGGGAGCACCCTCGCGCTGGTATTCGGTCCATTCGGTGGAGAAGTCCAGCGTGATCTGTGGGAAATTGTTGGTCACGACCGCACCGGAGGGAACGTCGACGACGGCGGGAACCGTAATGCCGCGCGGGTAGCCGGGAAAACGCCTGAAGTAAGCGTCCTGAATCCGTTCAATGCCCAGCACCGGGTCCTTGCGATCAGGGTCGAGGTCAAAGGTCCAGCTGCGCTCGTCATGGGTGGGGCCGGGCTGACCGAGGGAAATCACATCCTCCAAACCCAGCAACCGGCGCACGATCACGGTTCTGTTGGCCCATGGGCACGCCCGGGCGGCAATGAGCCGGTAGCGGCCGGGCTCCACCGGCCACCGCCCGGCATCGGGGGCGTCCCCGCCACGGATAATCCGATCCTCAAGGTAATTGGTATCCCGGGTGTACTCCTGGCCGCCGGTGACATATGGGTTTGTGCTCATGGCCCCAGCTTAGGCGGGTTCCCTGCGGCTTGAAGGGGCCAGACAGGGGCCGGGCCGCGAGGCAGGGGCTGCCCAGCACCGGCCTCGCGGCTGAGCCCCTGCCTCGGCGGAGGAGCTGCGGCTGAGCCCCTGCCTCGGCGGAGGACCGGCGGACCGGCGGACCACGCGGCTTTACCCGACGCCGAGCAGCACCTTCCGCACCGCGACGCTTAGCTGCATGCCGCGTCCTTCGGTCCCGCCCTCTTCCGCGCGCTGCGGAATGTAGCCGAACCCGACCCCGTACGCGGGGTCGGCGAACCCCAAAGCCGCATTGGCGCCGTCGTGCCCCAACGCCTGTGCACTGCCGAAATCCATCCGCGCATGGGATTTCATGAAGACGACGGCAAAGGCACTTTCCTGGCTGAAGACGCGGTCGATGCCCCAGACCTGTTCCTGGCCCATCGTCGCGATGGTCTGCGGCGTCAGGAACGGCTGGCCGCCGTCGACTCCCGTGCTCGCGGCGGCGTAGAGTCTGGCCAGTCCGACGGCGGACCCCACACCCGCGCCGCTGCAGCTCCCGGCGGCCCGGATGGAACGCAGGTTCGGCAATGCCAGCAGGTTGCCCGCGCGGACATTGGCCGAAATCCCGAGAACGCCCGCCGGATCGATGAACGGCAGCCGTGGATCTTCGTCGAAGAGCACATCGCGGTACCGTTGCTCCTCACTCTCCGGCAGACCCAAGTACATATCCACCGCAAACGGCGCCCGGATCCGCTCCTCATACAGCGCCTGCAGGGTTCCGCCCGTGATCCGGCGGCAGAGTTCCTCCAAAAACACGCCCATGGTCAGCGCGTGGTAACCGAAGGCATGGCCCGGGCGCCAAAACGGAACCGCTGAGGCCAGCTTGGCGGCTACGGCGGCGGCATCGTTATATTCCTCCATGGCGAAGCCCCCGGGTACGCCGACCAGGCCGCCCTGGTGGCTCAAAAGCTGACGGACGGTAAGAATTTCCTTACCGTGGCAGCCGAATTCGGGCCAGTACCGCGTCACCGCGGCATCCAGATCCACCAGGCCGTCCTGCACCAATACGCCAAAGGCGAGCGCGGCCACACCCTTGGAGCAGGAAAACACGCCTGTCACGGAGTCAGCGGCGATGTCCGGGCCGCCGTGCAGATCCAGGACCTTGACGCCCTGATGGTAGGCTGCCAGCTGCGCACTGTACCGGGGATCGGCGGCGAGCATCGAATCAAAAAGGCGGCGTACGGCGTCGAACTCCTCGGCGGAAAAACCCTGCGCGTGTTCACTCATGTCCCCAGCCTAGGGGCCGGCAGCGGCAATACCTCGGCCATAGCTTCCCCGGCTACCGGCGGGTAGCATGAGTCACACCCCGACGGGTCCTCTCAACCCGTGCAGGCGTCTGCACCCACGGGGCGGCGAAAGGGACATAATGAGCGTCAAGGCTGACAATCCGGCGGCATCCATCAACCCCGCCCCGGAAGGCCGCGGGTCCCAAGTCACCGAACAGGACGCACGGAAGGTTGCCGAGGATGCGCGCGAAACCGACTGGTCCCGGCCGAGTTTTGCCAAGGGTCTTTACCTGGGTAACTTCGATATTTCCCTGATTCATCCGCACCCCGAGCCGACAGCCGAGGATGCCCGGCGCGGCGAAGAGTTCCTGGGCAGGCTGCGGACCTATTGCGAAACCCTGGACGCCGCCCGGATCGAGCGCGACGCGCTGATCCCGGATGAATACCTCGCCGGGCTGACCGAATTGGGCGTCTTTGGCATGAAGATCCCACGTGTTTACGGTGGCTTGGGGCTGTCGCTGACTTACTATGGCAGGGCCCTGCAGCTACTCGGTTCCGTCCATCCGTCATTTGGCGCGCTGGTCTCGGCGCATCAGTCCATTGGCGTGCCCGAGCCGGTCAAGGTCTTTGGCACCGAGGAACAGAAGAAGGAATACCTGCCCCGATGTGCGGCCGGGGCCATCACCGCGTTCCTGCTCACCGAGCCGGACGTCGGCTCGGACCCGGCCCGGATGGGCTGCACCGCGGTGCTGAGCGAGGATGGCGCCGAGTACGTGCTCGACGGCGTCAAACTCTGGACCACCAACGGGGTCATCGCCGAAATCGTGGTGGTAATGGCTACGGTTCCCCCGCACGTGCTCCCGGACGGGACCCAGGCCAAGGGCGGCATCTCCGCCTTCGTTGTGGAAGCTGATACGCCCGGGATTACCGTTGAAAACCGGAACTCCTTCATGGGCCTGCGTGGCATTGAAAACGGTGTGACACGCTTCCATCAGGTCCGCATTCCGGCAGCCAACCGGCTGGGCCGCGAGGGGCAGGGACTGAAAATAGCCCTCACCACGCTTAACACCGGCCGGCTGTCCATTCCCGGGATGTGCGCGGCCACCGGCAAATGGACGCTGAAGATCGCCCGGGAATGGTCCAACGCCCGTACCCAGTGGGGTAAACCCGTGGGCCAGCACGAGGCGGTGGGCAAGAAGATAGCGTTCCTGGCCGCGACCGCCTTTGCTCTCGAAGCCGTCTTTGAGCTCTCCGCCGAGCTGGCGGATTCCCACATGAAAGATGTCCGCATCGAGGCGGCCCTGGCAAAATTGTGGTCCTCCGAGATGGCCTACCGGTGCGCCGACGAGCTAGTGCAGATCCGTGGGGGCCGCGGCTACGAAACTGCGCAGTCCCTGGCGGACCGCGGCGAACGGGCCGTCCCCGCCGAGCAGATGCTCCGCGATATGCGCATCAACCGGATCTTCGAGGGCTCCACGGAGATCATGCACTTATTGATCGCCCGGGAAGCCGTGGATGCCCATTTGAGCGCCGCCGGCGATCTTGCCTCTGCCACTGCTTCATTGCAGGACAAGGGTAAGGCTGCCGTCGCCGCCAGCGGTTTCTACGCGAAGTGGCTGCCCAAACTGGCCGTGGGCAAGGGCATGGATCCACGCTCCTACAGTGAATTCGGGCCGCTGGCCGGGCACCTGCGCTACATAGAACGCGCGTCCCGCAAACTTGCCCGGCAGACGTTTTACGGCATGGGCCGCTGGCAGGCGAAGCTGGAATACAAACAGGCGTTCCTCGGGCGGATCGTGGACATCGGCGCCGAGCTTTTCGCGATGGCCGCCTGCTGCAGCCGCGCCGAAATGCTGCGCCGCAAGGACCCGATGCAGGGACAGTCCGCGATGAAACTGGCGGACGCATTCTGCGGCCAATCCCGGATGCGCATCGACGCGCTCTTCACGGATCTGTGGCACAACACGGACGACGGCGACGCCCGCCTTGCGTCCGGCGTGCTCGCGGGCGACTTCGGCTGGCTCGAACAGGGGATCATCGATGTCTCCGAAGGTACCGGTCCGTGGATTTCCGAGACCGTGCCGGGACCCAGCGGCAAGGAGAACCAGCACCGCAGATACCGCTGACCCGGCCGGCAATGCGTGGCCGGTCCGTTCCTTGCCGTTGCCTAACCGTGCCCGGCCGCGGCGAATTTGCACTCCACAACGGATGGTGTTGCCAGTGTTGCCCGGTGAGGCTCATGCGGTGCGACGTACGCCGGAAACCCGGCGCATCCGTTGCGGAATGTAAATGCCTTGAAGGTTCCCGTCTCCACCATCAGCCTTGCGTCGTCCTGCTCGTAGCCGGTCCGCATCGTCAGCGGTAGTCTCGTCAGTAGCAGAACTGAGCAACAGCAGAACCTGCAGAAGGCGCATCCTCATGAACTCATCCATCAGCACCAACACAGGCGAACGGGCCGATCTGCTGGAATCCTTGACCCGACACCGATTCTTCCTGCGCTTCACCGTGCGCGACCTCACCGATGAGCAGGCACGCCAGCATCCGATCCGAAGCGAGCTGTGTTTGGGCGGTCTGCTTAAGCACGTCGCGGCCACCGAACAGGGGTGGACCGATTTCATCCTGAACGGTCCCGATGCGCTGGCCGCAGCGGATAATGTAAACGCTGATGACCGGGCCCGCGAATTCAGCATGCTGGAGGGCGAGACGCTCGCAGCAGTGTTGGAGACTTATGCAATGGTCGCCGCCCGGACCGACGACCTCGCGGCAACTCTGCCTGATCTGGATATTTCCCACCCGCTGCCTGCGGCCCCCTGGTTCGAACCGGGAGCCCGCTGGTCCGCCCGCCGCGTCCTGCTGCACATCATCGCCGAGACCGCCCAGCATGCCGGCCACGCTGACATCCTCCGCGAGTCCCTCGATGGCGCCAAGACCATGGGGTAGCAACTATGCGCATGGATGAAGCCGTCGACGGATTTGTCGCGGGTCTGGATTACCCGATGTATATCGTTACCGTCGGCACGGCCCAGCACACAGATCCTCAAGCCCGCTCCGGATGCCTGGTCGGGTTCGCCACCCAGTGCAGTCTTGGCCCGCCGCGTTTCCTGGTCTGTATCTCCAAGACCAACCACACCTATAGACTCGCCCGCAGCGCATCCGTTATGGGGCTGCACGTCCTTGGCCCCGAACAGCATGATCTGGCCCAGCTGTTCGGTGGCGAAACCGGGGATGACGTCGACAAGTTCGCCGGCTGCCAATGGCGGCCAGGTCCCGGAGGCGTCCCGCTGCTCACCCAATGCCCGCGCTGGCTGGTCGGCAATGTTTTGCATTGGACAGATCTCGGCGACCATGCCGGTGTCCTGCTGGAGCCCACGCAGATCCACGTCGGCCCCGGCCCGGCGGGGCTGTATTTTTCGCAGCTGCAGGATGTGCAGGCCGGCCACCGCGCCTGAGCCGCACGGTCAGGGTGCAGGCTCCCGCGGGATCCAAGTACTGCCGGTCCGGACCACAAACCAGCTTGCGGCCGAACCGCACAAGGTCGGCCGCGTCGTCGTCGTCCAGTTGGTCAAACACCAGCGACCGCAAACCCACAGCACTTGATAGTTCAACCTTTCAAGCAGCACGCCGGGCCCTTGACCGCCGACGGGTTGCGGCGTAGATTCGTAATCAATTATACGGTTTATAAAAAAGGAGGTTGGTAACCATATCGAACATCAGTGACGACGACCGCCTCGATAGAGCATTCATGGCCCTCGCAGACCCGGCCCGCCGCCGCATCATCGCCCGGCTCAGCAAAGGACCGGCCACCGTCAATGAACTGTCCGAACCGTTCGCCATCACCAAACAGGCAGTCTCCAAACACATTAAGGTCCTCGAGCAGGCCCACTTGGTCACGCGCAGCCGCGACGCCCAGCGCCGGCCCGTCCACCTGAACCCCGTGCAGCTCGAAGCCCTGACCGGCTGGATCGACCGGTACCGGCTAGTTCATGAAGAGCAGTTCCGCAGCCTCGATGCTGTGCTTCAATCCCAGGCTTTATCCCACTTGCCAGAACCCCGAGCCGCCGGAACCGACGGCGCGCAACCTAAGGACCGACCATGAGCAACCCACTCAAACTCACCGTCCCCGACGGTGCCCCGTTTATTGACTTCGAACGGGAGTTTGATTTCCCCGTCGCCGACGTCTTCCGCGCCCACTCCAGACCAGAACTGATCGCCCAATGGCTGGGCCCGCGCGGCACCAAAATCGAGATCGACCACTACGATTTCCGCAGCGGCGGCAGCTACCTTTACCGCCACACCGGCCCCGACGGTGTCTCCTACGCGTTCAGCGGCATCTTCCATACGGTCCGGGACAACGAGTTTGCCATCCAAACTTTCGAATTTGACGGCTATCCGGATGTGGTCAGCATCGAGTTCGCCACCTTCGAGGACCTCGGCAACGGCCGCACACGGCTCCGCGGCCACGCGGTCTACCCCAGCCAGGAGGCCCGCGACGGTATGGCCGCCTCCGGTATGGAGGCTGGCATGTCCGAGGGATATGAACGGCTCGACGAGCTGCTGGGAAGCTAAGCGGCCCTTCCGTGCAGCCCCGCACTGGAGCGCGGAGAATGACAGCGTCATAGACCGTCAGCTGGTGAGGACGTCCTTGGTGCCGTGATCGTAGCGGAACGTGATCGAGCCACCCCGATGGTGCAGTTCGTGGTTTGCGCCGCCGCGCACCCCGAACGCTCCGTAATTTTCTTCCCATGACCTGTCGATGGTGGCCTTGTAGCTGTAAAACCCTTCGGGGAGTTCCGCCGTCAGCTTCCAGAGGCGGTCCATGTCATCAAACTTCATCTGTACTTCGTCGTAGTCCGGTTCCCAGTTGCCCGGCGCACCCAGCGCCGTGCCGAAGTCCCCGACGATGGCGACGGCTTCCGGTTGCGGCCCGAGTTCGACGGCGGATGGTCCGCTCTGCGCGGCGGGTGCCTTGGGCGCTGCCGGGGTCTTGGGCTCTGCAGCGGGTTTGGCAGGACGTGTTTTCGTAGCGGTCGCTTTGCCTGCCGTTTTGCCCGACGCGGTCTTGGCGGCCTTGGCCGGCGCGGCCGGCGCTGTCGGCACGGGCATCTCTGCCGGGACCCGGGTTCCCGCCGCGAGCGCAGCCGCCAGTGATTCTGCATCTGCGAATGCGACCGTGGCCCGCAGCCCGTCGTCAGTGAGTGACCAACCGCTGCGGCCCTTCACGAGCCAACCGGCTTTGACCAGCTTCGCCGTGGCCGCAGTCAGGTTCTTGTGGCCGCGAGGCACACCTCCGCTGAGCAGCTGGCCCTCCTCCGCGTCAAACGGCACCAGTGCAATGGCCTCCGCCAGGACCTCTCCCGCCCCCGGTTTCTCGCCCCGCCAGGCTCCGGCTGCCATAATGTCCAGCACGGCTTTGAGCCGACGGTCGATGTTGTTGCCAATGACATTATTCAAGGTGTCCTCCTGCGGCGATGAGTGTGGTCTTATTGTGCCAGCAGCGGGCCTGCCACACCATTCCGACACCGTCACAAATGCGAAGAGCCAGCGACGCCGCCGCAAAGGTCACCGGCTGGCCCCTCGACCAGCGCCGGAAGGGCGCAGCTTCCTCCGTTGACTAATCCGCACCGGAGTTCTAGCATAATTTCATATAACAATATTTAGTTTTCATCATACGAAATGTTTAGAAGAGGCACCGCCATGCATAGCGCTACCGCCACCGGGGAAACCCAGTACGCCGAATCTGCAGGCCGCCCCGCCGGTGTACAACAGATCAGCGGCCAGGCACCCGCCGTGCAGGCCGACGTCGCACGTTCCTGGCTGCTGGTCCCTGCCACTGCGCCGGAAACTTTCGGCGACGCAGCGGCATCGTCCGCGGACGCCGTCGTCCTGGATATCGAAGACGCGGTGGACCCGGGCAAGAAGCCCGAAGTCCGGGAAGCGGTAACCCGCTGGCTGCACGACGGGGGCCAGGCATGGGTGCGCGTCAATGATGCAGCCTCGGCCTTCTGGGCAGATGATCTGGCGGCGCTCAGGGATGCCCCTGGGCTGCTCGGTGTGATGCTGGCGAAGACTGAAACACCCGAACAGGTCTCGACCACTTTTGACCGGCTCGGTGGTAAGCACCGCATTGTGGCCCTGGTTGAATCCGCCTACGGCATTGAGGAAGCGACGCGCATTGCCCGGGCGCATGGCGCCTTTCGCCTGGCCTTCGGCAGCGGCGACTTCCGCCGTGACACCGGTATGAGCGCGGATCGGGAGGCGATGGCGTACCCGCGGGCGAAGCTGGTCGTGGCCAGCCGCGCCGGCAATCTCCCCGGCCCCATTGACGGCCCGACGGTGGGCACCAGCCACCCGGTTCTCCGCGAGCAGTCGGGAATTACTGTGCTGATGGGAATGACCGGCAAACTCTGCCTGTCAGCCGATCAGACGCCGGTGATCAACGAAGTCATCAGCCCTACGCCGACGGATATTGACTGGGCATGTGACTTCCTGGCCGATTTCGATGCCCGCGGCGGCATTATCCGCGACGGAAGCGATCTGCCCCGAATCGGCCGTGCGCGCAAAATCCTCACGCTGGCCAGCGCTTTGGGGCAACAGCCGGCGCGCATGGCGGGGTAAGTTTTCCGTTTATCGGCGGTCCCGCCAGGTCCCAGGTCCCGCACCCGCAGGCTCTGCCTCCTCCAAAAACTCCACGCACCTGAAAAACTCTGCACCTCAACGACAAAGGAAACCCCATGACAACGCAGCTTTCTCCCGGCAATACCGCCCCCACGTTCAGCCTCAAGGACGCCTCCGACAGCACCATTTCCCTCTCCGATTTCCAGGGCCGCAATGTAGTGGTGTACTTCTACCCGGCTGCCGCCACGCCCGGCTGCACCACGGAGGCCTGCGACTTCCGCGACAGTCTCGGCTCGC
Organism: Actinomycetales bacterium; assembly: GCA_038242035.1. Lineage (GTDB taxonomy): Bacteria > Actinomycetota > Actinomycetes > Actinomycetales > Micrococcaceae > Arthrobacter_M. The sequence goes on along the minus strand of JBBSSN010000014.1, from coordinate 6,308 downwards.
TGAAGAAGGCCGGCTACGAGGTAGTGGGGATTTCCCCGGACTCCCCGGACAAGCTACGCAACTTTACCGAAGATCAGGGCCTGACCTTCCCGCTGCTGGCCGACGACGGCGCACAGGTTGCGCGCGCATGGGGCGCCTGGGGCCACAAGACGATAAATGGTAAGGATATGGAAGGCGTACTCCGGTCGACGTTCGTACTCGACGGGGAGGGCCGCGTGCTGCACGCTGCCTACAACGTCGCACCGAACGGCCACGTCGCCGAGTTGCGGGAAACCCTCGGCGTGAACTAATTACCCAGGAATAGGCCCCGGCCCGGGATTTCCCGGACCGGGGCCTAGCCATGCCCAAAAACTCCCGCGACAGCCAAAAGCAGGCACGCCCAAAAGCAGGCACGGCCAAAGCACGGCCAAAATCAGCCACCCCAAAAAATCCCTAAAAATCCGTGGCCGCTCCGGCCAGGACCTTGGCCACGGCGCCGATCGTCCCGAAATTTTCTGCAGGAATATTTGCCCCGAGGCTTGACATCATCGGTGTGACGCGGTTCACTATTACATATGCTGAAATAACAGTTTCACGATGCGAGATTTTCTTCGTATAGCCCTACACCGTGGATGCCAGCATTTTTAGTACGAGGTACAAGCAATGTCGCTTGATCAACTGACCCTTGAGCAATTCAATCGGTTGCAGCCTGCAGAGGCGGCTGCCGTCCTGCGTCCCTGCATTGACGTTCCGCGTTGGATCGAGGAGATCGCCCGGGCCCGGCCTTTCACCAGTATCGAAGCGTTGCTGGACTATGCCGGCAAGGCAGCCAATCCGTTTGCCGAGGCGGAAATCGAATCGGCACTGGCCCACCACCCCCGGATAGGCGAACGTGCCGCCGGCAGCAACGCCGAAGCCGCCCTGTCGCGCTCCGAACAGGCGGCTCTCGGACCCACCGATGCACAGGTAGCGGCAGAGCTCGTCGCGGGAAACCGGGAATATGAGGAAAAATTCGGCCGGGTCTTCCTGATCCGCGCCGCCGGCCGGAGCTCAGGTGAAATCCTGGCCGTTCTCAAGGAGCGGCTGCAGAACACCCCCGAAACCGAGAATCCGATCGTTGCCCAGCAGCTGCGCGAAATCGCCCTGCTGCGGCTCAAAGGAGGAGTAACCGCGTGAGCGTCTCCCATGTGACCACCCACATTCTGGATACCGCAGCCGGCACGCCGGCTGCAGGTGTCGCCGTCGAGCTTTACGCCCGCGACGGTGACGCTTGGTCCACGATTGCGACGGGCAAAACCGATGCCGACGGGCGGGTGAAAGACCTTGGCCCCGAGCGGCTTGCCTCCGGAGATTACCGGCTGCACTTTGCCACCGGGGCCTACTTCGCCGGCATCAAAACGGACACCTTCTTCCCGGAGGTTGTGCTGACATTCACTGTCGCCCAGAGCGAGGCGCACTACCACGTGCCGCTGCTGCTCAGTCCATTCGCCTACTCAACGTACAGAGGAAACTAATCATGAGCAGCAACAACATCATTCTCGGCGCCAACCAGTACGGCAAGGCAGAGGTCCGCCTGGTCAAGATCACCCGCGACACGGACCGCCACGAGATCGAGGATCTCAATGTCACCTCCGAGCTGCGCGGGGACTTCGAGGCAGCCCATCTGGAAGGCGACAATGCGCATGTTGTCCCGACGGACACGCAGAAGAACACCGTCTACGCCTTTGCCCGTGAAGGCGTCGGCTCCCCGGAGAAGTTCCTGCTCCGCCTGGCCGAGCACTTCACCTCCAGCTTTGACTGGGTGGATGGAGGCCGTTGGGCGGCGGAGTCCTACACCTGGGACCGCATCCAGGCCGAAGGATCCGAGCACAACCACGCGTTCGTTAAAAACGGGACGGAAACCCGGACCGCCGTGGTGGTAAAGGACGGCGACGACGTTCAGGTGATGGGCGGGCTCAAGGGCCTGACCGTCCTCAAGTCCACCCAGTCCGGCTTCGAGGGATACCCGAAGGACAAGTACACGACCCTGGCCGAGACCAGTGACCGCATCATGTCCACCGATGTCGCGGCCCGGTGGCGTTACAACACCACCGACGTTGACTTCAATAATGCGTACGACGACGTCAACGCCCTGCTGCTGGAAGGGTTCACGGAGAACTACTCCACAGCCCTGCAGAACACCCTGTACGGAATGGGCAAGAAGGTCCTCGAGGCACACCCCGAAATCGATGAGATCAAATTCTCCATGCCGAACAAGCACCACTTCCTCGTGGACCTGTCCCCCTTCGGGCTGGACAATCCCAACGAGGTCTTCTTCGCCGCCGACCGTCCCTACGGTCTGATCGAAGCAACGGTCCTGCGTGAAGACGCATCCGACGCCGGCCGGGCCTGGGAAGGCATCGCCGGCTTCTGCTAAGACCAGGTGCTCCGGGGACGGGCGGACCGCCCGTCCCCGGAGCACTCTTGACCCGACACTTTCAGCGCGGAAGAACCCGCCGGGTGAAGTAACAATCGGGCAGTTTCATGACCAAAGCTTTTCATGCACCCCGCATGACCAAAATTTTTCATGACGGCACGATTGATTGCCGGGACGGAGACTTCGCACCATGTCCAGAACCACCAAAGAGAGCCGGTCGCGGCGCGCGACCACCGACAGGCCCGAAGACGAGCGGATGTCGATTGGGGCCAGCTTCGGCTACGGGCTCCAGCATGTGCTCACCATGTACGGCGGCATCATTGCAGTACCGCTGATCGTCGGGCAGGCGGCCGGAATGAACACCGCGGATATCGGGCTGCTGATTGCTGCCTGCCTTTTCATGGGCGGTCTTGCCACACTGCTGCAGACCGTCGGGGTGCCGTTCTTCGGCTCTCAGCTGCCGCTGGTCCAGGGTGTTTCCTTTGCCGGCGTTGCGACCATGATGGCAATTGTCAAGGGCGGCGGCGGTATCCAATCTGTCTTCGGCGCCGTGATTGTCTCCTCCGTGGTCGGGTTCCTGATCACCCCCATCTTTTCCAAGATCATCAAGTTCTTCCCGCCCGTGGTCACGGGCACCGTGATCACGGTGATCGGGCTGTCCCTGATGCCCGTCGCGGCTAACTGGGCGATGGGCGGAAACGCTAAAGCCCCTAATTACGGCAGCGTGGCCAATATCGGCTTGACCGCACTGACTCTGGCCATCGTCCTGCTGCTGAGCAAGCTTGGCAGCGCCACCATCTCGCGGTTGTCCATCCTGCTTGCCATTGTGATTGGCACGCTGGTGGCTATCCCACTCGGGATGGCGGACTTCTCCAAGGTGGGCGTCGGCGACATCGCCGCGTTCCCGGTACCTTTCCACTTGGGCCTGCCGACGTTCAATATTGCCGCAATCGTCTCCATGTTCATCGTTGTTTTGGTCATCATGGTTGAGACCTCGGCAGATATCCTGGCCGTCGGCGAAATCGTCGGAACGAAGGTTGATTCCAAGCGCTTGGGCAACGGCCTGCGGGCAGATATGGCCGCCAGCGCGGTAGCCCCCATTTTCGGATCCTTCACGCAAAGCGCCTTCGCCCAAAACGTTGGACTGGTGGCCGTCACGGGGATCAAGAGCCGGTTTGTGGTTGCCGCCGGCGGCGTCATCCTGGTGGTCCTAGGCCTGCTTCCCGTAATGGGCCGCGTTGTGGCCGCCGTGCCGTTGTCCGTTCTGGGCGGGGCGGGCATCGTCTTGTTCGGTACGGTTGCCGCGAGCGGTATCCGCACACTCTCCACGGTGAGCTACAAAAACAACATGAACCTGATCATCGTGGCCACGGCCATCGGTGCCGGGATCATACCGATCGCTGCTCCGACCTTCTACAACAAGTTCCCGGACTGGTTTGCCACGATCTTCCACTCCGGCATCAGCTCTGCCGCCATCATGGCGATCCTGCTGAACCTGCTGTTCAACCATCTCAAGGCCGGCAACTCCCAGAATCCATCAGTTTTCTCTGCGGCGGCTGACCGCTTGGTGCCGGCGGAAGTGGTGGAAGCCTTGGAGCACGGTGACCGCTGGGAAGACGGCAAGCTTCTCGATGTCAACGGTGTTGAGGTGCCGATCCGCCAGGTGGAATCGGAACACTAGCCGGTTCGCATCCCATCGACTGTGCCGCAGATGTCCGTCTGAGCTCTCATTCGGACACCTGCGGCACAGTCGATCAGCGTTTTGCTATAGCGTTTTGCGTTAGCCGCGGCCGATGAAGGGCATCCCGGCAGCCGTGATCAACACCGATCCAACACTGGCCGACGGCGGCATATCCGCCATCAGCAGCACCACACGGGCCGCTTCGGCCACCGGAAACGTCGGTTCCACCCGGCGGCTGCCATCAGCCTGCAGGGCACCGGTTCCCACGCCCAGGGTGGACATAATGTCCGTCGCGGTATTGCCGATGTCGATCTGCCCGCAGGTGATACCGAAGCCCCGCCCGTCCAGTTCAATGGATTTTGTCAGCCCGGTGATGGCATGTTTGGTAACGGTATAGGCCGCTGACCGTGGCCGCGGCGAATGCGCCGAAATCGAGCCATTATTAATGATCCGCCCACCCTGCGGCGTTTGCGCCTTCATGGCCCGGACAGCCGCCGCAGCGCACAGCATCGAGCCGGTGATGTTCACGGCCACCGTGCTGTCCCAATCTGCGGCCGTAATCTCATCCACCGAGCCCGTGGGACCGAACGTGCCGGCGTTGTTGAAGAGCACATCCACCCGGGCGAACCGATGGATTGTGTCCGCGAAGAGTTCCTCCACCTCCGCCGGCATGGTGACATCCGTCGGTACTGTCAGCGCGGCGGGATTCCCCCCGGCGGTCTCCATGAGCTCTTTCTCCCGCCGCCCGGCCAGCACCACCCGATAGCCGGAGCCCAGCAGCAGCTGAGCCACCGCCCGGCCGATCCCGGAGCCGGCTCCGGTCACCACGGCGACCTTCCCGCCGTGGTTTGTGCCGCCGTCGTCCTCACTATCGGTCATCGCGCTTGATTCAACGGTCATTACGCCTCCTGAAAGTCCATCCGCTACATCCGGACGGGGGTCGGGATTGACCGCCCCACCCGGAGACCTGTATTCTCATTCTACAATATTTGTTTCTCATAATATGGAATACGGCTCCTCCGCCACATTCCCGACGGGAAACGCTTTCAACGACGAAAGGTCTGACGTGGCCGCTGGCGAAGAGAACTCCCACATCCTGAGCGAACTAACCCATCGGCTGCCCGACGGCGACCCGGAAGAAACCGCGGAATGGATCGAGTCTCTGGACTCCCTGATCCAGGAGCAAGGCACCGAGCGCGCCCAGTTCATTATGCGCAGCCTGCTCCAGCGCGCAGGTGCGCAGAGCGTGGGCGTACCGATGGTGACCACCACGGACTACGTCAATACCATCCCGGCGGACCAGGAGCCGGAGTTCCCCGGCGATGAGGACATCGAACGCAGTTACCGCCGCTGGCTGCGCTGGAATGCCGCCGTGATGGTGCACCGGGCACAGCGTCCGGACATCGGCGTGGGCGGGCACATCTCCACCTATGCCGGCGCGTCCACCATCTACGAAGTCGGCTTCAACCACTTCTTCCGCGGGAAGGACCATCCCGGCGGCGGCGACCAGATCTTCTTCCAGGGCCACGCCTCCCCCGGCATGTATGCCCGCGCCTTCCTCGAAGGCCGGCTGGATACAGAAGACATGGACGGGTTCCGGCAGGAAAAGTCCAAGGAAGGCCATGCGCTTTCCTCCTACCCGCACCCGCGCTTGATGCCCAAATTCTGGGAGTTCCCCACCGTCTCGATGGGGATCGGCCCAATGAACGCGATCTACCAGGCGCAGTCCAACCGCTACCTGCACAACCGCGGCCTCAAGGACACCTCGGACCAGCAGGTCTGGGCCTTCTTGGGCGACGGCGAAATGGACGAGCCGGAAAGCCGCGGCCTGCTCCAGCTCGCGGCCAACGACAAGCTCGACAACCTGAACTTTGTGATCAACTGCAACCTCCAGCGCCTGGACGGACCGGTCCGCGGCAACGGCAAGATCATGCAGGAGCTCGAGGCGTTCTTCCGCGGCGCGGGCTGGAACGTGATCAAGGTGGTCTGGGGCCGCGAGTGGGATGACCTGCTGGCCAAGGACCGTGAGGGTGCGCTGGTGGAGGTCATGAACACCACTGTCGACGGCGACTACCAGACCTACAAGGGCGAGTCCGGCGGGTTTGTCCGCGAGCACTTCTTCGGTCAGACCCCGCAGACGAAGGAAATGGTTGCCGACCTTTCCGACGACGAAATCTGGAATCTCAAGCGCGGCGGCCACGATTACCGCAAGGTGTACGCGGCGTACAAGGC
>JBBSSN010000013.1:0-21758 GCA_038242035.1 Actinomycetales bacterium | reverse complement strand
GGCGATGGCACGTTCCAGATCCTGGCTCATGCCGGCGGAAATCGCCGTTGCCTGCGGAAACCGCTGGACGACGGCGGCAGATACCTTGGCCAGTCGCGCAAAGGCTTCGTCGGCGTCACTGTCGCGCGGTGCCACGGCCATCACACCGGCCAGCCGAAGGCCGGGAGCCAGTTCAATGAGTTCCGCCAGAGCCACCACGTCCGTTGCCGGAACCCCGCCCCGGGAGGATGCCGGGCCGGACGCTGCAGGACCGGACGCTGTTGCCAACGCCGGATCCAGGTTCACCTGTACGAAACACAGCAAATCAGCCCGGCCGGTGCGCTGCTGTTCCGCGGTGACAGCCGTGCTCAGTGCCTCTACCAGCCCCGGCCGGTCGACAGAGTGGACGGAGTACGCGTAGCCCGCGACCGATTTGGCCTTATTGGACTGCAGCTGGCCAATAAAATGCCAGCGCAATGTGGCTCCTGTGATCTGCTGCGAAACCTCAGCCGACTTGGCCACCGCTTCCTGGTCCTTGTTCTCCCCTACGTCCCGAACGCCCAGTCCCGCGAGCAGGAGAACATCCGCGGCCGGGTGGAACTTCGTCACCACAATCAGCTCCGGATCGGCCATCCCGGCCGGGCGGGCAGCGGCAGCAGTGGCGATCCGAGACCGCACCTGCTCCAGATTCCGTCCCAGCTCTGAGCTCCTGCGTTGATTGACCGGCTGCTCAAGATCGGGCTGCTCAAGATCGGGTTGCTCAAGATCGGGTTGCTCATCCACTGACATAGATTACTCCTGCGCATCTGCCCTGCGGCCGCTTCCGGGCGGTATCCCGGCGGTGTGAAAACAGGGTCGGTTGCTCCATCGTGCAACCCCTTACCAGTTCGGCCGGCACGCCGTCCTCAGCGAGCTGGGCAATCACGCCAGCGGGGAGGTCAAGGGCAGGAGTCCCCCAGCTCGTAGTGGCATAAGCTGCCGGCTCGACGGCTGCCACCTCGTCGCGAAGCTGGGCTGGAACCTCATAACAGTTCCCGCAGACCGAAGGACCCAGCCAGGCACGGATCCGGACCGCACCGCATTCACGCATGGCAGCCACGGTCTTGGGCACCACCATCGCCGCAACTCCAAGCCTGCCCGCATGGGCCACTGCCAGCACGGGCGCACCACCCGCCCGCTCCCCCAGCAGCACCACGGGAACACAATCGGCCACCAGCACGGCCAGCGCGGCATCGACGGAGACCATGGCGTCCGCCGTCGGAATCCCGGCCTGACCGGCAACAGACATGGCACTGGACCCAGCGCCGCTGCGCTGACTGCCGCTCAGGTCAGCACCGCTCACCTGGATCACGGTGCAACCATGCACCTGATGCATAAACCGCAGCGGTGCCGCGCTGCGCCCTAGCCCGAGTTCCCGCTGCAGCCTCGCGCGGTTCCGGCTGACAGTCTCATCGAGGGCACCGCCTGCACCAACATGAAAGGCCAGGTTGCCGGCTCCTGTGTCCGTGAACCCGACCCGGATGCCCGGGCTGACTTCACGATTCCACCAAAACACGGCGACCTGGCCCCCTATCTGCTACTTCAGGAAGTCCGGCACATCCAGGTCATCCATTCGATGACCGGAAAGATCCGGCTCGACGACGGCCGGCAGGTCTACATCAAAGCCGGCGTCCGCGGGGACGTGACGGCTGGGCTGCTGGCCCCAGTGATTGGTCCCCGCCGAGGGAACCGATGCAGGCACTCCAACCGGGGCGGCAGACGGGACCGCGGGAGCGGGCACCTGCGCGGGCAGCGCCGGCTCCGCCTTGGTGGAGGTAACATCCACGTTGTCAAACCCTGCGGCGATGACCGTCACGCGGGCCTCATCTCCCAAAGCATCGTCAATGACGGCACCAAAAATGATGTTCGCTTCGGGGTGCGCCACCTCCTGCACCAGGCGTGCGGCTTCGTTAATTTCGAACAGCCCGAGATCCGAGCCGCCCTGGATGGACAGCAGCACGCCGTGGGCACCGTCGATCGAAGCTTCCAGCAACGGCGAGGCGATGGCGAGCTCCGCTGCCTTGACGGCACGGTCCTCACCGCGGGCCGAGCCAATACCCATCAGGGCCGAGCCCGCACCCTGCATCACGGACTTAACATCTGCGAAGTCGAGGTTGATCAATCCCGGAGTGGTGATCAAGTCGGTGATGCCCTGGACGCCTGACAGCAGAACCTGGTCCGCGGAACGGAAGGCGTCGAGGACCGATACGTTCCGGTCGCTGATGGAAAGCAGCCGGTCGTTGGGAATGACGATGAGCGTATCGACCTCGTCGCGCAGGGAGTCAATGCCGTTTTCGGCGCTGGTGGCCCGACGGCGGCCCTCGAAAGTGAAGGGGCGGGTGACGACGCCGATGGTCAACGCGCCGAGCGAGCGCGCGATGCGGGCAACGACGGGTGCGCCGCCGGTGCCGGTGCCGCCACCCTCGCCTGCTGTAACGAAGACCATGTCTGCTCCGCGCAGCACTTCTTCGAGCTCGTCGGCATGATCCTCGGCCGCCTGGCGCCCCACCTCGGGATTAGCGCCGGCGCCGAGCCCGCGGGTTAATTCACGGCCAATGTCGAGTTTGACGTCGGCATCGGACATCAACAGGGCCTGCGCGTCGGTGTTGACGGCGATGAACTCCACGCCGCGCAGACCGACATCGATCATCCGGTTGATTGCGTTGACGCCACCGCCGCCGATGCCGACGACCTTGATGACGGCCAGGTAATTCTGGGGTGCTGCCACGTTACGTGTCCCTTGTTCGTGTGCTGTATGAAAATCATTGTGCCCCGCGGGGCGGAAGGCAAAGCCGGTACTTAAATTCTGTACTTGAACTCTGTACTTAAACTCTGTACTACTGGTTGAAGCTTAGGAGCCTAACCTTCAACTTGAAGGTTATAGTTATGTCAAGTAACTCTTGTTGTGACGCTATGGGGCATAGCTCCAGCATGCAATAACCGCCGGGGCGTGTCGGATTAATCGGTGTAAATTATCTGGTTCCACTGCCGCTTTGTTGGATGCCTATCTGGTCACCGGATGCCGGGGCGTGCTGACATCGTAAACCTGCACAGGCGATGGCGCCGGCTTGCCCGCCGCGGCGCTCGGTGCCGGTGCATTGAGCAGTGCCTCCAACACCTTGGCCTTCAACTCCTTTTCACTGGCGTTGCCCCAGATGATCGTCTTACCGTCATTGAGCGTTAGTTCAACGGCGTCCGGAGACGCAGCTGAAGCATGCTCCAGTTTACCGAGCACACTCTGCGGCAGAGCAGCCAGCACGGCGGTCATGGCTTTAAACGTTTCCTGGCCGATCGCGGCCGTGCCGCCGTCGATCAGTGGTAGTGCGACAGCGGCCGGATCCGGTGTGGCCCCCAGCTGCACTCCGTCGGGATCAACCATAATGTACTGCTGGTCGGTTTTGAGCAGGGCCACCGGCTCGCGCTCCACTATATGCACCAGCAACGACGACGGCGGTCTCGCCTCCACGGAGACCGATCGGACCTGCGGCAAAGGCACCAGCAGCTTCTGCACCTGGGCCTGATCGATTTGCGGCAACGGCTTGTCCATCAACGGCGCCAGTGCGGCCTGGATGACCTGGGTCGTTGCCAGTTTGTTGCCGTCCACGGTAATGGTCTTCAGCGCCAGCAGCGGAGACCACATGACGGCGGCCATGACAACCGCTATCAGCGCGGCCACTGCGACGACGGCGATCCAGAGATTGCGTCTGCGCCGTCTGCGCGGGACGCCGGGAAAGACCAGTACCTTCGCCGACGAGGCGTCACGGCCGGGCTTCGCCGCAGACGGATCAGTCGCCGCTGGAGCTAAGCGGCCTGGCTTCTCATCTACCGGGTCTTCGGCTCCTGCGCCAGCATGTGCCGGGCTCGATGAATACCCCTGCTGCCCCGGCCGGAGTACGGATGCCGGCTCCGAGGCTGCAGGCAACCGGAGGACGGAGACCTTCGCGGACGTCACGGTGACATTTGAACCACGGACATTTGAACCACGGACATTCGAACCCTGGACATTCGCGTCAGGGACACTCTCGCCAGGGACATTCAAACCCGGGACATTCTCGTCAGGGACACTCGTGCCAGGCGCAACGCCAGCCACCTGAACCTCCCCGCCTTGCACGTCGCCGCGGTCACTGTGTCCGGCATCCAGGCCGACGAAATCAGCGCCGTCGGGATCAATCCTTGCCGAGCTGACCTTTGACGAATGGACCGCACCGCCCGTGGCCGTGCCGCCATTGCGGTCCAGCCTGCGGTCGCGAAAACCGGCTCCCGGCTTCCTGGCGTCGGTCCGGATGATTGGAGGTTTCCGTCTAGGCGCCATATCGACCGCCCGGCTCATCCTGTCGTCCTTCGCGCAGCCCCGCCTTTTCGGCCAGCCCCGCCTTTTCCAGCAGTACCGCCTTTTCGGCCAGTGCCGCCTTTCCCAGCAGTGCCGCCTTTTCCAGCAGTGCCGTCACGATTACCGGGCCGTATTGCGTTACGTCCCCGGCACCGACAGTGAGGATGATATCTCCTGGGGCGGCGGCTTCCGCCAGGAGCTGCACGGCCGCTGATGGGTCCACGATATGCCCGCCGGGTCGATCCAGGGCTGCGGTGATCAGTTCGCTGCTGACCCCCGGGATGGGATCCTCGCGGGCAGGATAAATGTCCAGCACCGCGACAGTGTCCGCCCGGGAAAGTGCGTGGCTGAACCCGGCAGCGAATTCCCGGGTCCGGGAGAACAGATGCGGCTGGAACAACACGTGGACACGGTGCTCCCCCGCGACGGCGCGCGCTGCCGCCAAGGCCGCATCCACCTCCGTGGGGTGATGTGCGTAATCGTCGAAAACACGAACGCCGGCGGCCTCTCCCTTGGCTTCAAACCGGCGCGATGCGCCCGAAAAGGTGCCCAGTGCCGCGACTGCTGCTTCCGGCTCAACACCGAGTTCAAGGGCCACGGCCAAGGCGGCCACGGCGTTGCGCGCATTGTGCAGCCCGGGCACCTGCAGGACCAAGGACAGCTCCCGTAGGCCCCCGGGCCGAAGACCTTCGGGTACGGTGCTGGAAGGCATTGTCACCGTAGTCACGGTGCCGACGCCGGTGCTGGTCATGGCATCGGACAGCCGCAGGTCCGCAGCGTCGCCCTGTCCATACAGCACCACGCGCGTTCCACCTGCCCGCGCTTTGCGCGCCAGCTCCAGCGCGCCGGGATCGTCTGCGCAGGCAACCAGCAGGCCATCGGCCGGCAGCAATGCCGCGAATTCGTCGAAGGCCCGGTAGACAGCCTCGGCATTGCCATAGTGGTCCAGGTGATCCGGCTCGGCATTGGTCACGACGGCGATCTGCGGCCGGTAATTGAGGAAAGACCCGTCGGATTCATCCGCCTCCGCGACGAAGACGCCCGAGCTTCCATGCGCTGCATTGACGCCAAGAGCCGGGACGGTCCCGCCGATGGCAAAGGAAGGATCCCGTCCCACCGCGCGCAGCAGAACGGCAATCATCGCGGTGGTCGTCGTCTTTCCATGTGTTCCGGCGACCGCCACAACCGTGTTGCCCGTCATCGCCGCAGCAAGGGCTGACGACCTGTGCAGCACCCGCAGGCCCGCAACCCTGGCCGCTGCTAATTCCGGGTTGGAATCGCGGATGGCGGAGGACACCACGACGGTATCGGCCTCCGCGACCACGGCAGAATCATGCCCGACGTGTACCCGGGCCCCCAACGCGGCCAGCTCGGTTAGCTGGAGGGATTGCACGGCATCTGATCCGCTCACGTCGACGCCGCGGGCCAGCAGTATCCGTGCGATAGCTGACATCCCGGCTCCGCCGATACCGATGAAGTGCACACGCCCCAACGCGGCCACGGTCCCAACGGATGAGGTACTCCTGGTACTGCTGGTACTGCTGGTACTGCTGCCTGAGGCTACCGTCATCGTCCTGCCGCTTCCCTGACCATCTGTGCCATTCTCACGTCCGCGTCCCGTATTCCCAATTCCCGCCCGGCCCGGCCCATTCTTTCCAGGCGCTGCGGGTCTGTCAGCAGGGGCAGGAGTTCGCGCTCCAGCCAGTCCACAGTGAAGTCGGAGTCCCGCACCAACACGGCCCCGCCCGCGGCCACCAGAGGTGCCGCGTTGAGTGCCTGTTCGCCGTTGCCCACCGGTAGGGGTATGACCACAGCCGGTAACCCGACGGCCGCCAGTTCGGACACCGTGCCTGAGCCCGCCCGGCAGAGCAGCAGATCCGCGGCAGCATAGACGTCCTCCATGGCGTCGACGTACTCCACCTGCCGGTACCGTTGGGCACTCAGTTCCGTGCCGTCGTCGGCCGTGATCCTTTTGCCCCGTCCGGTGATGTGCAAAACCTGCAGACCGGCGGCGTGCAGGGCGGGAAGGGATTGCGCAACCGTCTGATTAATCCGCAGGGCACCGAGCGAGCCGCCGGTGACAACCAGCGTTGGCAGCGCCGGATCCAGCCCAAGTGCCGTCCGTGCCGCCATCCGGGCTGCGCTGCGATCCAGTCCCGAAATCTGCCGGCGCATGGGCATCCCGACGAGCCGGCCGTGCCGGATTCGGGTCTGCGTGAACGCCGTCCCGACAAAGGTTGTGAAGCGGGCGCCAAGTCTGTTGGCCAGTCCCGCCTTGCTGTTCGCTTCGTGTATCACGATGGGAATTCCGCGCCGCCGGGCGGCCAGATACATTGGCGTGCAAACGTAGCCGCCAACGCCCACCAGCACGGATGCGTTCGCACCGTCCAGAATATCGGCAGCCTGGCGCACGGCCCGCCGCATCCTGCCGGGGAGCCGAAAAAGATCCGCTGTGAGCTTGCGCGGCAGCGCAACACGGTCGACGACGGCGAGCTCGACTCCGGCGGCGGGGACGAGTCGGGTTTCCATTCCGTCTGCCGTGCCGACTGCCAGCAGCGAGACGCCGGGATCGGCCGCCCGCAGCGCAGCAGCAATGGCGAGCAGCGGGCTGACGTGCCCGGCCGATCCGCCTCCCGCGAGCACCACTGAAAAGCCCTCCGCCGGGAGCCTCTTCGGCGACAGCTTCTTCGGTGACAGTCGCTGCGCCGTTGCGACGGCGGGACTCTTGGGGTTGGCGGGGTCAGCCATGGGGCGGTTTCTCTTTCCGTGCTGCTGGAATGACGGGACCTGTTCGTCTCCGGAGAGCAGGTGGCCTACGGAGGGCTGTCCGTTTCAGGGGGGCCGTTGGCGTGGCGAGCCCTGCCGGTTCCACAGGTATCGCGCGGGCAAAGGACAGTACGACGCCAATGGCAGCGAGCACCAGTGTCAACGCCGTACCACCGGAGGAAATCAGCGGCAGCGGGACACCGATAACCGGCAGCAGTCCGGTCACCATGGCAATATTCACGAAGGCCTGGCCGATGATCCACGTCAGGATGCAGCCGCAGACAATCCGAATGAATGGATCGGTGTGGCGGACAATCACGCGGAAGATGGCCAACGCGATGATTCCGTACAGCAGCACGATCACCAAGGTTCCCAGCAGACCAAACTCCTCACCGATAATGGCAAAGATAAAGTCGTTGTGCGCTTCCGGGATCCAGTTCCACTTCTGCCGGCCCTGGCCCAGCCCGACGCCCCACCAGCCGCCGGAGGCCAGCGCGTAAATTCCGTTTTGGGCCTGCAGGCAGAGATCGTTTCCGTCGTTGCAGTTGCCCTGCCAGCCGGAAATGCGTGACATTCTGTTTCCGCTGCTCAGCGCCAGGACCAGGGCCGCGAGTCCTCCGACGATCCCGACCGGAATAAAAAGCCTGGCCCCGACTCCGGCGAAAAACAGGCCCGCGGCCATGATCGCCATAATGATCACCGAGGTGCCCAGGTCGTGCCCCAGCAGCACCAGCACAATCACCAGTCCGCCGAGCGGGACGACGGGAATAAAAGCGTGCCTAAACTGTCCCAGCAGGGCATGTTTACGGGCGAGCACCGCGCCCATCCACAGCGCGAGAGCCAGCTTGGCGGCCTCGGACGGCTGGGCCGTAATACCACCGATGGAAATCCAGTTCCGGTTACCACCCACGGCGAACCCCAGCGGGGTGAAGACCAGCAGCAGCAGAAATATCCCAATGATAAGCGCCGGCCACGCCAGCTTTTTCAGCGTTGCAATCCTGAGCCGGGACAGGATGAACATCAGCACCACACCGATGACGCCGAAGATGCTCTGCCGCAGGAAGAGCTGATACGGATCCACGCCCTGGGAAATTGATTCCACTGCGGAAGAGGACAGGACCATCATCAAACCGATGCAGGTCAGCGCAATCGTTGAGCCCAAAATGAGATAGTAGCTGGACCCATTGCTGGGACGATTGCTGCCCTCCACCCGGGGCCAGAACTCTCGGAAAAACCGCCGGACCCCTGAATCGCGGGTCGGCCGAGCGGGCGTGCTGACCATTAGAACTCCTTGCCGGCCTTCGCCTGCCCTTCCACGAGCCCGCGGACGGCGCTGATAAAAGCGTCGCCCCGGTGAGCGTAGGAAGAAAACTGATCCATCGATGCGGATGCCGGAGCCATCAGCACGGTGTCGCCCCCCAGGGCTATTTCGGCGGCCGCGGCCACCGCCCACGTCATCACGGCGGCACCTTCGGTGTGGCCGCCTCCGGCTATTTGTACCATTTCAGTCTGACGCGTGCCGGGCTCTATCACGGGCACATCGGGCGCGTGTCGCTGCAATGAGCCGCGCAGGGCGGCGCTGTCGGCACCGATCAGTATGACGGCCTTGAGCCGGCCGCCGTGTGTGCGGACAAGCTCGTCATAATCAACGCCCTTCGACAGGCCGCCGGCAATCCACACCACCGGGTCGAAGGCCGCCAGCGATGCGGCCGCTGCGTGTGCGTTCGTCGCCTTGGAATCGTTGACCCAGAGCACGCCATCGATAGTGGCCACCGGTTGGATCCTGTGCTCACCGCTGTGATAGTTGCGCAACCCGTCCCGCACCGCCGCGGGTGCAAGGCCGTAGGCCCTGACCAGGGCGGCGGCCGCCAGCGCATTGGCCGCCAAATGCCTGGGCACCAGGTCCGCGATGTCGGAGACCTTGGCCAGTTCGACGGCGGAATCCTTGCGTTCGGCGATAAAGGCCCGGTCCACCAGCATGCCATCGGCGACGCCGACCATGCTGATGGCGGGCGCGCCGGTCGTGAACCCAACGGCGCGGCAACCTGCAACGACGTCGGCATCTTCGACCATGCGCTCCGTTTGCGGTTCTTCGGCGTTGTAGACGCAGGCGATCCGCGTGTTGGCGTAGATCTTTGCCTTATCCCGGGCATACGCGGCGAAGGAACCGTGCCAATCCACATGGTCCTCGGCCAGGTTCAGGCAAACACTCGCCGCCGGTGAGACAGAGTGCAACCAATGCAGCTGGAAGCTGGAGAGCTCCACCGCGAGGACGTCGTAGCCTTGTGGATCCCGGACCGCATCCAGGATCGGCGTGCCGATATTCCCCACGGCGATGGCGCGCAGCCCGCCGGCCTGCAGCATCAACTCGACCATGCTCGTGGTTGTGGTTTTGCCGTTGGTGCCGGTGATCGTGATCCAGTCAGCGGTCTTTCGCCCCGCCCTGGTACGCACCCGCCATGCCAGCTCAATGTCCCCCCAGACTGGGATCGCGGCGGCGGACGCCGCGGTCAGCAGGGGATGGGACGGGCGCATGCCCGGCGACGTGACCACTAGATCAGCCGGTTTCCCGTCCACCAGCGGCAGCCGGGTGGATAATTCTTCGCCCAGGAGCACATCGACGACCCCCACGATCCGCAAGGTATCGGCAGTGCGGCGGGCCTCGTCGTCGTCCGACGCGGCAACCACCACCACCCGTGCACCCAGTTCGGCCAGCGTGTCTGCCGCGGAGAAGCCGGTTTTCGTAATGCCGGTGACCACTACCCGCAGGCCGGTCCAGTCCGCATCCCAACTGGTCAGCGCGGCAAGCCGATGAGCTGCAGTGCCCTGCTCAGTCGGGGCGCCCGTTTGTTTATCCGTCACAACTGAACGATCCATTCCGCGTAAAAGGCCCCTAGGCCCACGGCCACCATGAGCCCGCAAAGGATCCAGAACCGCACCACCACGGTGACCTCCGCCCAGCCCTTCAACTCGAAATGATGCTGCAGTGGGGCCATCTTGAACACGCGCTTCCCGCCGCTGAGCTTGAAGTAGCCCACCTGAATAATGACGGAAAGCGTGATCAGCACGAACAGACCGCCGATGATGGCCAGCAGGATCTCCGTTCGGGACAGGATCGCGAACCCGGCAATCGCGCCGCCAATCGCCAGCGAGCCTGTGTCCCCCATGAAGATTTTCGCCGGCGAGGTATTCCACCACAGGAAGCCGATCAGGGCACCAAAAATAATCACGGACAGCAGTGCAAGATCCAAGGGGTCCCGAACGTTGTAGCAGATCGTGTCGGAGACGGCCCGTGGAGAGCCGCAGCCCTGATTGCCCTGCCAAATGCCCATCAGAGTGTAGGCGCCGAAGACCATCACCGCGGCTCCGGCGGCGAGTCCGTCAAGGCCGTCCGTGAGGTTCACACCGTTCGTTGCAGCGGTGACAATCAGATTCGACCAGATAATGAACAGAATCACCCCCACTCCGGCACCGGCGAAGGCAAGATCCAGACCCGGGATGTCGCGCGCAAAGGAAATCTTCGTGGTGGCCGGCGTCAGTCCATGGTCATTGGGGAAGTTCAATGCCAACACGGCGAAGGTTATCCCCACAGCAGCCTGCAGAATGAGTTTGGCCTTCGCGTTCAGACCCAGGCTGCGCTGTTTGGAGATCTTAATGAAGTCATCCAGAAAGCCCACCAGCCCCATGCCGACCATCAGAAAAAGCATGAGCCAGGCCGAAACACTGGGTCCCGGGGAGCGTCGATCGAGCAGCCAGAGCACCAGGTGCGTGATCAAGTAGGCAAAAACCACCGCCCCGACCACGACTGCGCCGCCCATCGTGGGCGTGCCGCGCTTGGTGTGATGCGAGGTAGGGCCGTCATCACGAATGAACTGGCCATACCCCTTATTCACCAGCAGCCTGATGAACAGCGGCGTGCCGATCATGGCCAAGGACAGGCCCAATCCGGCGCCCATGAGCAATCCGATCATTGGATCTGTGTCCTTCCTTCATCGGTGCCGTCAGTTGGTAATGCTATCCGATCGCCTAAAAATCTTAGTCCGGCGCCGTTGGAGGATTTAAAGAGAACTACGTCTCCCGGTCGGAGCTCGGCGCGCAGCAGAGCATAGGCCGCATCCGTGTCCGGGACAAAGACGGATTCATCACCCCAGGAACCCTCCATCACAGCCGCGACGTGCATGGCGCGGGCCTGCTGCCCGACCACCACCAGCCGGGAAATATTCAGCCGGACGGCCACCCGGCCAATGGCATCGTGTTCATGGATCGAATCCGGCCCGAGCTCCAGCATCGGCCCGAGGACGGCCCACGTCCTGTGTTCGGCTCCGTCATTGCCTCGTCCCAGTTCCGCAAGGGTGCGCAAAGCGGCCCGCATGGATTCGGGATTCGCGTTATAGGCATCATTGATGATGGTGACACCATCGCCGCGTACGGTACGTTCCATCCGCCAGCGGCTGAGCGCTTTTTGCCCGCGCAGCGACTGGGCAATCACGGCCGGCGGGGCGCCGGCGGCGTGTGCGGCTGCAGCAGCCGCCAGAAGGTTGGAAACCTGATGCAGGCCCAACAAACCGCTGGTGATGGGCCAGGACGTGCCGTCCGCATCCACGGCACCCACCCCGGCCTCGCCTGTCTCGCCGGCCCCGTCGAAGAACTGCAGGGTGAACTCGGGCTGCCCCTCGTTGTTGGTCGTGACATCCACACCACGCACCAGGCCTTGATTCCGGCCCGGCTGCCGATCGCCGGTGCCGAAATAGACAATCCGGGCCGCGGTGCGCGAGGCCATGGCCCGAACCCGCACGTCATCGGCGTTCAGCACAGCGGTACCTTCGGCAGACAAGGCTTCCACTAACTCGCCCTTGGCCTGCGCGGTGTTCTCAATAGAACCGAATCCGCCGACATGGGCAGTTCCAACGCCGAGGACCACTCCGATGTCCGGCTTGACCAAGGACGCCAGGTACTCGATGTGACCGATCCCGGTGGCCCCCATCTCGACGATCAGATACCGGGTGGAAACATCGGCACCAAAGACCGTCAACGGGACGCCCACCTCACCGTTGTAGGAGCCCTGCGGGGCCACGGTGGGGCCGAGCCGGGAGAGTATATTCGCCAGCAGGTCCTT
This sequence comes from Actinomycetales bacterium, assembly GCA_038242035.1. Lineage (GTDB taxonomy): Bacteria > Actinomycetota > Actinomycetes > Actinomycetales > Micrococcaceae > Arthrobacter_M. The sequence goes on along the minus strand of JBBSSN010000013.1, from coordinate 9,528 downwards.
GGTAGTGGTCTTCCCGGCTGAACCGGTAATGCCAATGACCGTCAACTCCCCCGCTGCACGAATCATCCGGACGGCTTCAGCGGCCACGGCGCCGAGAGCCAGAACGGCATCGGCAACGACCACCGCGGGATAGGCCCTGCCCATCGGATCGGAGACCTCCCGTTCGGCCAGCACCAGGATGGCGCCCGCAGCGACGGCATCGCTAATGAAGTCGTGGCCATCCGCTGACTCCCCCGGCTTCGCGACATAGATGCACCCGGGAAATGCATCCCGGGAATCCGTGATGAGAGAGCCTAGGCCGACGACGAGCCCGGGTTCAGCTGTTGATGTCAAGTGGCCGTGGGTTAGCGCGGCGAGGTGTGCCGCTGTCAGTTCAATCATCTCGGTTTAGGACTCTATCCCGGGAACGGTCTCCGGGGTGAATCCGCAGCGGCGAAGGGCAGCGCGAAGTTCGGCCCTGTCATCCAAAGAATAATTGACCCCTTTGACTTCCTGCCAGACTTCGTGACCCCGCCCGGCCACCAGAATAACGTCCTGGGGCCTGGCCAGTTCAACCGCACGGACTATGGCGTCAGCGCGCGGAAAAACCTCCAGGATCTCATGTCCCAGGGCTTGTTCGTCGTTGGCGTGGCGCGCCCCCTGCAGCACGTCGGCGCGGATCGCCGCCGCATCTTCGTCATGCGGGTCGTCATCGGTGATAATCACCACATCTGCCAGCCGCGCCACCACAGCTCCCATTTTCGGGCGCTTGCCCGCATCCCGCTGCCCGGTTGCGCCAAAAACGACGATCACCTTTGACTCAGACTCCGGCGACCGCACTGCCAGCAGGGCGCGCTCGAGGGCATCGGGATTATGCGCAAAATCAACGATTGCCGCCGGTGACTTCCCCACCAGCTGCATCCGTCCGGGCACTGCCAGCGTGAACGGGTCATGGCTGTCCAACGCCGCCTGAACGCGTTCCAAAACGGCCGAATCGCCGCTGCCGTCCCGCACCTGGAGCTGCAGCACCATCAAAACGGCCAATGCCGCGTTCGCGACGTTGAAGCTTCCCGGCAGCCCCGTCGAGACTCTCAGCGTGCGGCCATCGGCGGCGGACAGCATGAAGGAGCTGCCCAATCCCTGTTTCCTGACCTGGGTGACCTGCCAATCGGGTTGCTCGGCGGCCTCCCCGGAGTGGCTGGCTTCAGCCGTGCCTGCTTCAAACGTGCCTGCTTCTAACGTGCCTGCTTCTAACGTGCCTGCTTCTAACGTGCGCAGCGTAGTGACCGGTATGCCTGCCTCCTGCGCCAGCCGTTGTCCCCAGACATCGTCCACGGTAACCACGGCCTGGCGCGCTCTGCGAGGATCGAACAGCTGGGCTTTAGTGGAAAAATATTCCTCCATGGTCCCGTGCAGATCCAGGTGGTCCTGTGTCAGGTTGGTGAAGCCGGCGATGTCGAATTGCACGCCGTCCACGCGGTGGAAGGACAAGGCATGCGAAGACACTTCCATGGACGCAGCGTCCAGCCCGCGCTCACGCATCAAGGCCAGCAGCGCATGCACATCCGTTGATTCCGGCGTGGTCAGCCGGCTGGGGACGGCCTCGGCCCCGGCCAGGATTTCGATGGTTCCGATCAGTCCGGGCGTGAAGTCCAAGGCCCGGAGCAGGGAATTTATGAAGTACGTTGTGGTGGTTTTGCCGTTCGTTCCGGTCACCGCATACAGCTCCATGGCGGCTGCGGAAGGATCTCCCGAAGCGGGATCGCCCGACGCAGCGTGGCCGGTGCCGTAGACGAAGGCCGCCGCCGTCCCGACAATGCCACGTGCAGACGGAACCACCAGAACCGGAACACGGGCAATCTCCGGCAGACCGTGCAAAAGGCGTGCGCCGTCGTCGTCCGTCACAATCGCCACGGCTCCCGCCGCCACTGCCTGACCGGCATATTGCGCACCGTGCGCGCTTGCACCGGGCAGTGCCAAATACAGATCAGAGGGCTTGACGGCCCGCGAGTCAAGGCTGACACCGGTCAGCAGCACGGTCCCAAAATCCTGCCACGGAGCGCCGATCCGCTCGGCAAGCGCCGACAGCGGAACCGGGGTGACCCGGGCCGGACGCAGCGAGGGCTCAGCGACAGACGGCTTCCTGCCGGCGGACGGTGGTTCAGTGGTACTCATGCAGCTGGCTCCAAAAACCTAGTATCTCTGCGGCAGTGCAACAGAGGGTGTGGTGGACGGCGGCACATTGTTGGTGTGCAGGACCTGGCTCATCACGGAGTTGAACACGGGGGCCTGGGAGATGCCGTAGATATCACCCTGCGGACGTTGGACCGTGACCAGCACAACATACTGCGGGTCTTCCATCGGCGCCATGCCCACGAATGACGCGGTGTAGCCCTGGAACCCGGATCCGTCGTCCTTGACAGCCTCCGCGGTACCGGTCTTACCGCCAACCCGGTAGCCGGGCACCGAGATGTCCTTCGCATCCGCGGCAGTGACAACGCTCTCCAACAGGTCTTTGACGTCCCCGGCAGTCTGCGGACTGACCACCTCGGTACCCGGGGCCTGGGCCACCTTGTGTTCCGTGCCGTCCGGATCGATGTAGGACTCGATGAGCTGGGGCTGCAGCCGAACCCCATTGTTGGCGATCGTCTGGTAGATCATCGCCGTCTGCAGGGGCGTCTGCGAAACACCCTGGCCAAAGAGCACGGTGAACTCCTGCCGGCCGTCCCACTTGTCCGGAGCCGCCAGAATCCCTTTGTTTTCCCCGGGAAGCGGGATGCCGGTCGACTGCCCAACACCAAAATTATGCAGATAATCGTAGCGCTGCTGCTTACTCAACCGCTCACCGACCATGACCGTGCCGGTATTCATCGAATCCCCAATAATGCCCGCAAAGGTCCGCTGTTCCGTGCCGTGCGTGAACGCGTCGGAAAACGTCTGACCGTTGACCGTATACGTCGGCGGCACCAGAACATGGGACAGCGGCGATACCTTGCCCTCCTGGATCGCGGCCGCAGCCGTGACGGTCTTCTCGGTCGAGCCCGGCTCAATCGCTGCGGTCACCGAACGGGCACCGCGGTTAGCTGCCGCGGTTTCGCCGGGCCGGTTCGGGTCAACGGTAGAATCCTCGGCCATGGCCACGACCTTGCCGGTCTTGGCCTGCACCACCACAATATTGCCCCACTGCGCGCCCAGCTTCTTGACCTGGTTAGAGATCGCCTGCTGCGCGTAGTACTGGAGATCGCTGTTAATGGTCAGCTTGACGGTCTCACCGTCCACAGCAGCCTTGCTTTCCTCCGGCGCGGTGGGGATCACGATCCCGTTCGCTCCGCGCTGATAGGTACGGCTGCCGTCGGTGCCCTGCAGCTTGGCGTTCAGCGTCTGTTCAATGCCCGAGCCTCCACCGGTGGCTGCTCCGCTGGAATCTGGTCCGATGAAGCCGACGATGCTCCCACCGACGGCGCCGAGAGGATAGGTACGCTGGCTGGTCGGCTCCGAATAAATGCCCGGTAGGCCTAAGGCCATTACCTTGGCTTCCACCCCGGGCGTTACGTCTTTAGTGATATACGCAAAGTCCCCCGTGCCGGTGGCTTGCTTGCGGACGTCTTCCACCTTCAAGCCAAGAACGTCCGCCAACTCCTGCAGACCCTTGTCCCGACTGACGTCGTCGACTTTCCCGGTCACCGGGTTCAGGCGCCTGAATTCACCGGTCTTGAGTTCACCCGCCGTGGTGTTGTTCTTCGGGGACACCGTGATGTTGTATCTGATGATGCTTTGCGCCAGGACCTTGCCATTGGCATCCAGGATCTCGCCCCGCGTGGCCGGCAGCTTCGTAACCACCGTACGTTGCATGACCGCCGCCTCCGCCATCGAGCCCGCGTCCAAACCCTGAATCATGAACAATTTACCCGAGATGATCAACAACAACGCCAGAACAATTCCCAGGCCCACCCGGAGGCGAAGCCGGTTCTGACCGAGGGTTTTCGTAGTCATGCGGTCCTTGCCGGTGTTTTCTGCCACGTGTTGTTCCTTTATACCTTGCCCTTACAGCGCCGCGGCCGCTCCGCCGTGCTGTCCGATTGCCCCAGAGAGTTTACCGTTAACCGTTCTTTTGCTTGGGTGCAGGGATCGTGCCGCCATTGAGATCGGTCGCCGGTGGCGCGGCAACTTGGGACGGTACGGCGGGAACTTCAGCGGGCGTCGTCGTCGCTCCTGCCTTGGAAGGCCCGCCCGGCGCCACCGGAACCGTCGGTGCGTCCGCTGCTGTGGCATCTGGTGTCACGTCGGACTGCTCCGGCTGCCCGCTGACCGCCGGAGGTGCGATTACCGCCAGGGGCTTGTCTCCGGCGACGGCTGCCTTCGGCGTACCACTGACGGTCTTGGATTCCACATTTATTTGGCCCATCGAGGTGGAAGTGACCATGCCCAGTTCCCTGGCCTTGGCGACTAAGTTCTGCGGAGCCTGTGCATCCTGCACCTGCTGGGTCAGGTCCTGGTTCGTTTTCACCAGATCGACCTGATTCGCGCGCAGTTCCACGAGTTGGTACTGGCCGCTCGAGACAGAAATATTCAGCACCAGAACCACGGCCAACGCAGCTACGAGGGTGAGGAAGCAGAACACCACGAAGGGCGTGCGACGCTTGCGCGGCTGGCTAACCACCAGTGAAAGCGGGGAGCCGGAGAGGCGCTCCCGTGCCGGTTCCGGAGCCGAAGGTATAAGCCGAGGAAGTGCACGGGCAGTATTTCCCGCAGTAGGTTCGAAATCGTCCCGGGCCGCTGCGCTCATACTGCTCTCCTGATTCGAACTCGTTCTACTGCCCGTAGCCGTGCCGATGCGGCCCGCGGGTTTTCGGCTATTTCCTTCTCGGTGGGAACCTCGGTCCCCCTGGTTAACAGCTTCAAGTCGGCCTTATGCTCCTCCAGCTCAACCGGAAACCCCAGCGGCGCGGAGGACTTTGAACCGGCGGAAAAGACGGATTTGACGATCTTGTCTTCCAGCGAATGGTAGGACATGACCACGCAGCGTCCGTGCAGGGCCAGCGAGCCAACGGCCGCAGGAACTGCCACCTCCAGCGCCTCGAGTTCCTCGTTGACCTCGATGCGCAGTGCTTGGAACGTCCGTTTTGCCGGATGCCCTCCTGTTCTGGAGGCGGCCGCCGGCACCACCTGGCGAATCTGCTCCACCAACTCCCCGGTTGTGGAGAATGGCTTTACCTCCCGGGCGGCCACGATCCGGTTGGCAATCCGGCCGGCAAACTTTTCTTCACCCCACTTGCGGATCACGCGCAGCAGGTCCTGCTCGCTGTATGTGTTCACAACGTCCGCAGCCGTCTGGCCCCGGCTGGTGTCCATGCGCATATCCAACGGCGCGTCGTATGAGTAAGCGAAGCCGCGCTCCCGTTCATCGAGCTGGAGCGATGAAACACCCAGATCCATCAGGACTCCGTGGACTTCGTGGAAACCCAGATCCGCCACAACGTCAGCTATTTCGTCATAAACGGCGTGGACCAAATCCATCCGAGCGGCAAAGGCCGACAGCCTGTCCCCGGCGAGTGCCAGAGCCTGGGTGTCCCTGTCTATGCCAATCAGATGCAGCGTAGGGAAACGCAACAGCATGGCCTCGCTGTGGCCGCCCATGCCGAGAGTCGCATCGACTACTACCGGCGTCGTTCCTGCAGCAACGGCACGGTCAAAAGCGGGTGCCAAGAGGTTAATGCAACGGTCCCTCAAAACAGGCACGTGACGGGTGGAAGTGGGCGGCGTGGCGTTATCATCGGACGTCATCGACGCATCCTTCCTCTCCGTTTCCGGTTGTCGGTCAAAGTACCGGTCCTGCATTCAGTGCTTATCACTTTGTGCTTGTCATTCGGGTGCTCATCGTGCTTTGCGGTCTGCATGCTCGGCAGTCTGCGTTTCGTTGGTTTCTTAAACCAGATCCCCATCCGCGCCGGATGCATCCCCTGCCTGGCACCGGGGAAGGTGAGCCAGGTAGTCAATGCCGGGCGGCTGGAGATCTCATTCAAGAACCCGCTGCTTTAGGAAATCACTGCTTCAAAAATCACTGCTTCAAAAGACCACGGCAGTCGGGAATCGGCCGCCGCGTGGTCCTCTTCTTGTCTTTTGGTGCGGGTTGCACTCTTACTGGTAGCGGCTAATCAATCGATGCCGGGTAGCGTTCCCTCATCCGTTTCAGAGAAAGCGGTCTCCTTCTCCTGCAGGTAGTCCTCCCAAGCCTTTGCATCCCAAATTTCTGCCCGGCTGCCCGCTCCGATCACTGCCAGCTCCCGTCCCAGCCCGGCGTAGGTCCGAAGAACCGCAGGAATAGTGACCCGCCCCTGCTTGTCCGGCACCTCATCCGAAGCCCCCGACAGAAAGACTCTGCTGTAATCCCGAGCCTGGCGGGAGGAAAGTGGAGTCCGGCGCATTTCTTCATGAACTTTTTCAAATTCGCTCTGGCTGAAGACGTAAATGCACCGCTCCTGCCCCCTCGTCAGGACAAGCCCATCCGCCAATTCCTCCCGGAATTTAGCCGGCAAGAAGATTCTGCCCTTCTCATCAAGGCGCGGTGAATGTGTTCCGAGAAACATTTCCACCGCCTAGCTTTTCCGGGGATCTGCAGCCCCCCGTCGCCACTACCCTCTTACAGACTCCACTTTACTCCACAATCCCCCACGGTCAACGCCAAAAGTGTGCCCCTTCGAGCGTGTTGCGGGAAACGCCCCCGGGACTGCGCGGAACTCACGCGTAGGAGCAGGTGGAGGAAGAATCGCCTTAAAAAGGAAAAAGGTCCGCGGTAGCGGACCTCTTCACCGATCGTGCTGCTAGTCGCGGCGCTTCGTTAGTGCCTTCAGAGGGTGGTTAAAACGGGCTCACTGCGGAAGGCTCCGGACCACGCAACAAGTGACGGGCACACGCCCCTGGCTCCTCGGAGCATGTTGGCGATGAGTACTCGCGCGAATGGGATATCACACGCCGTTCGGCCCTTGAATCGTTCACGCATGAGATCCACGTGTCGCTGGGCGAGGCAGATTCGGGAATCACAGGAGGGTAGGTTCAGCCCAAAGTGGCTTCCGCATGAAGGCGCAGGCGTTGTGCAACGCCGATTGTCACGGATTTATGCTGAAGCGAAATCTCTGACAACCGAATGTTCAAGAGCCGCATCAACCGAAGCCTCCGCTGTTACTGGCCGTGTCGGCGTTCATCCCAGCGCTCTTCGAGGCTGCTCATAAACGAACTCTTGGGCCGTTTGCCCTGCCCCGCCGTGGAGTCCCCAGCGCCGGACCGAGGAGATCCTCTGCGCAGAGTGGCAAAGTAGACGCCGGCCCCCATAATCAGGAATCCCCCAACACCCAATGGAATCAGCTGCCAAGCGACCCCGGCCAACAGAACAATAATCCCGACAATAGCTATCAGCACGCCGATCACCACATGGCGAGTTGAGAACGAATTTGCCGGATCAGATCCTAAAGTGTGGGCAAACTTGGGATCCTCCGCATGCAACTGCTGTTCGAGCTGATCCAGTAGCCGTTGCTCGTGCTCCGAAAGGGGCATCTCGACCTCCTTCAGGTCCTTGCCGTGGGCGTCTACTCTGTCAACGAGCCGCGCAGGCCATTAAGTTCCCAACATCGCCAACTCCCGTGGCTAGGGTACTACTGCCTGCGAAGTCGCCTTCAGATAACTCCGTGCCTTAAGAATAGGCTGGATTTCATAGAACTGAAACCCTTGCCTAGACGGCTCTTATAAGCGATCCCCAGCTAGCCGACGCCGGCTTGGATCAGGACTTCTCGGCGTCCGGGACGGACCGCGCCGTCCCGCCGTCGAGCAACCTCGCGGGCATAATTTTACGCGACCCAAACTTAGCGGTAACGGCGTCTAAAGCCGCCTCAGCGGTACGCCAATTGTCATCGCGACGATCCAAACTCAGCTGTAGGAACGATTGGCCGGCTTCTTCCAATTGTTCGGCCCGCAGCCCCAGCAGCCGAACGCTCATGGGTCGGGGACCCAGCGATTCCAGTAGCTGTACCGCGGTGGCGTAGAGAAGTTGGGCACTGTCGACCGGCGTTGCAACGGTGTGAGACCTACTCACTGTAGAGAAGTCCGAATACCTCAGTTTCAAGGACACCGTCCGGGCGACCATTCCGGATTGCCTAAGCCTGGCCCCAGTCCTGTGTGCCAGCGCCAGCAACTCACGCCTCAGGATTCCGGCATCTGGTGTATCTGTCTCAAAGGTCTCTTCCGCACCAATGCTCTTTTCGACTCTTACAGGTGTAACCCGCCGTGGATCAACGCCGTGGGAGAGACGATAGACCTGCTCCCCCATTGCTCCGAGAGCCCGGCGCAGCACCGGGAGGGGCGTTCCCGCTACATCGGCCACGGAATGAATTCCCAGTCTGGCCAGAACCTGGACGGTCTTCGCCCCTACGCCCCACAATGCCTGCACAGGAAGAGTATGGAGGTAGCGAACGGTATCCGCTGCCGGGATCAAAAGCATTCCGTCCGGTTTGCAGCGCGTGGAGGCGATCTTGGCAACAAATTTGGTCGACGCGATACCCACGGAAGCCGTGATTCCTAGTTCGGAGCTGACTCGGCGGCGGATCAACTGGCCGATCTCCAACGGTGGTCCAAGGCGGCGAATCGCTCCGGCAACATCCAAAAACGCCTCGTCAACGCTCAGTGGCTCCACTAAATCCGTAATGGAGTCAAAGATCTCCATAATATGTCCGGACACTTCACGGTACAGCCAGTGCCGGGGTTCAATAATGGAAGCAGCGGGACACATCCGGATGGCAGCAGACATCGGCATGGCAGAACGCACTCCAACGGCGCGGGCCTCATACGATGCCGAGAGGACCACCGAGCGGCCTTCCGGGTTCCCCACAATCACAGGCTTCCCGATCAGCTTGGGGACATCCCGCAACTCCACGGAAACATAAAAGGCGTCCATATCCACGTGCATAATATGACTGCCGCGGTGCTCGTTACCGCTGCCGCTGTGATCTGCCTCCATATTAGCCATCTTAGTTTCAGCAGCTGACATTCCCCTCCAGCCCCGACAGCCCGCCGGTTCTCCGCTGCCCATGGGGCTCACTCCGCGCTTCAAACCAATGGTTCGGCTACCCAGCATCACGGTATCCCCGCGGTACGTCCTCTTGGATTTGCACGACTGTGATGATGGTGCGGGCGAAGTTTTGGGCGTCTTTGAGGTCGTCGTGGTAGGTGTTGCGGATCCAGGGATTCTCGGCGTATTCGGCTGCCGCTGTGTCCTGCCCGGTGCCGGTCCCGGTGTTGAGACCGGTGGTGCCTATCCCGGGGCCGGTGTTGAGGCTGGTGCTGGTGGTGCGGTGGTAGAAGCGTAGGCCCGGGCGTTGACGGGCGTTGGGCCCGTAGCGGAGGTAGGGGATCGCCTCGAGCATGATGACCTCCAGGATCCCGGCGTGGACCAGAGAATGACAGCAAGGGCACAGAGCACACATGTTGGACACGGCGGTGGGTCCGCCGCGGGAGTACCAGATGACGTGGTGGATATCGCACCAGGACGCGGGCCTGTTG
>JBBSSN010000012.1:0-21829 GCA_038242035.1 Actinomycetales bacterium | reverse complement strand
CGGCCAGCAACGCCCGGGAGCCGGCCACACCATGCATCAGGTCCTTCTCGGTAACGTCCCAGACCGGACCCCACACCAGCTCCGGCAACCCGGCACAACCGCGCCCCTGACGGGGCGTGGGTACGGGCTTGGCGACGGACCTGCGCTTTCGCACCTGCCCCCGCCGCCGGACATGCGCGAGCCTGAACCCATCACCGGAATCCCGAACGTGTGCGGGAGCCAGCCCGTGACCGGGATCCCCTGCGTGTCCGGTAGGCAACCCGCACCCCGCCCTCCGTGCGCGTTCGACCTTCCGTTCATGTTCTGCCCTCCGGGCATGTCCGGGAGCCTTGAGGAATCCCTCAAGAAGCGCCTCAAAACCCCGACCGGTTCCCATACCCTAAGTGTATCCTAATAGATCGTAGCTAGCCATAATCTTATCGAAGCTATCTTCGATCCCTCCCCGGGTTCAGCCGCCCTCCCGTGCCTCCGCTGCCGTTGCCGTGACACGCGCACAACCTGGCCCGTCCTTTATCCTTTAATAAGATGATTACCAGACGAGACGCCGCCCTTGCCCTTGATATCCCGCTAGAGATGGCATACAAACATGGCCTAGCACCGCGGATGACAGAGGCCGAATTCACCGACATTCGGGACAATCCCCCAGCATGGCTGGTTCAGTCACGTGCCAACCGGACGGGTAAGCGACCGGTTTGGGTCCATTTACGCTGCTATATCTGTGACTACACTGAGGCTGCTCGTCCAAAAAAGTGGTGGCCGGATTTCAGCTACGTCATTTGTGCTGACCATGAGATCGGCGAGCTGCCGGATCCGGGCCCCGGCTCCCGGCGCAGCGAATTCGACGGCGTGGGCAGCCGCTTCATCGGCATCGTCGATGAGCCAATGACGCCGTCCTGATCGGATCCGGGCGGGATAAAGAGAAGTTTCCCGATGCCGGACCAAGTGCGTGAGCCCAGCGCAGACTCAACGCAAAAGGCGTGCCACCAAGCGGTCTTCACTGGCCACGGCATCCGGACCTTCTCCGGCGGCGGTCGAGACAATGTAAGCAGATTTGCCCGGAACTTCGGTGACCACGTCGATCAGCTCTGTGCCCCGGTACACCAAGCCGACGCCGTCGTCGGTGCAGTGTGTGACTCCCAACGTTCCGTCCGCGACTAATCGGTGCACCAGTGATCTCCGGCCGGGCTCCGAATCGTAATGCACGCCATTGCCGTAAGGCAATAGTCCCAGACCATTGGTCACTGCGCGGAGTTCGGGGCCGAAGGAATCCGTCGTTCCGCCGTCGAACCAGCAAATCGACCCGGCGGACACACCGGCCAAGACCACCCCGGCCTCCCAAACCCGGCGAAAGATATGGTCCAGACCGTGCACGCGCCAAACGGCCAGCAGGTTGGCGACTGATCCTCCGTTCACCCAGACGACGTCCTGCGCGAGTAGATGCGCCTCAAGCTGAGCGGCATCGCCGATGTTGGGCATCGGAAATAGGTTTAAATGCTTCAGCTCGAAGCCGGCAACCCGCGCCGCTTCACTAATGTCGTTATTGAACGAACGCTGGTCGCCGCTGGCCGTCCCCAGATGCGTGATCCGGGGTGCCCTTCCGCTGACACCGGAAAGGTCAACGGCGTGATGTACCAGTGCGTTGAATTCCAAGGCGGTCCGGATGCCCGGCTTATACCCGCCGGAGGTAGCCAAAATCGTGGGATGGTCTGCACTCATGAGGTGCCCTTCTGTCGACAGTTGGACGGCGGAAATACGCTGTGCCGTTATTTCCATTATCGTAAGTAGTACCGAGCGTTCGGACGAAGCGACGTGGTACCCCTCTCCCGGGTCGCCGCAGCGGTGCGGCAAAGCCACATTCCTCGTCCGATTCCTCCACATGGATTTTGGACACCGATTTTTCAGACCTGTTTTTAGACTCCGTTTTCCGCTACCGCAGCGCTTGCGGCGCCGTACGACCCCCGCCCCGCAGGGGTCAGGGCCAGCACAGACTTCCAGCCGCTAACGCGGCGTTTTTCGACGAAAGTGAACCACGATGAACCTGCCCCACCAGCTCCCTATCGCCCCGCCCGCGCTGCCAGCCGGAGCCATGCGAGTCATGAACCTCGGCGGACTTGGCGAAGTCGGCCGCAATATGACGGTCTTTGAGTTCGCCGGCAAACTTCTCGTTGTGGACTGCGGCGTACTCTTCCCGGAAGAGCACCAGCCGGGCATCGACGTCATCCTGCCGGACTTCAGCTCCATTCGTGACAGGCTTCAGGATGTGGTCGCCATCGTCCTCACGCACGGGCATGAGGACCACATTGGCGGTGTGCCGTACCTGCTGCGCGAGCGGCGCGACATTCCCGTTATCGGATCCAAGCTGACGCTGGCTTTCATTAAGGCCAAACTCAAGGAACACGGCATCAGCCCCCGCACGGTTCAGGTCGCGGAGGGGCAGAGCAAGAAGTTCGGCCCCTTTGACCTCGAGTTTTTCGCGGTCAACCACTCAATTCCGGACGGCCTGGCGGTTGCTGTCAAGACCGGTGCCGGAACGGCGCTGCATACCGGTGACTTCAAGATGGATCAGTTCCCGCTGGATCAGCGTATTACCGATCTGGCCGGCTTTGCCCGGCTCGGCGCCGAGGGCGTTGACCTGTTCCTGACGGACTCCACTAATGCCGAGGTTCCCGGGTTCACCACGTCTGAAGAGGATCTGGCCCCGGCCATTGACACCGTTTTCCGGACAGCCCCGCGCCGGATTATCGTGTCCAGTTTCGCCAGCCACGTCCACCGGATCCAGCAGGTCATGGATGCGGCGCACCGGCACGGCCGAAAGGTTGCCTTCGTCGGCCGTTCCATGGTCCGCAATATGGGTATTGCCCGTGAACTCGGTTACCTGACGGTGCCGCGCGGCACCTTGGTGGACTTCAAGGCGCTGTCCAACCTGCCGGACAAGAAAGTGGTTCTGATCTGCACCGGTTCGCAGGGCGAGCCGATGGCCGCGCTGTCCCGGATCGCGAACCGTGACCACATGATCGAGATCGGCGAGGGTGACACGGTTCTGCTGGCCAGCTCCCTCATCCCGGGCAATGAGAACGCCATTTACCGTGTTATTAACTCCCTCACCAGGCTGGGCGCCAACGTCGTCCATAAGGGCAACGCCAAGGTCCACGTCTCCGGTCACGCCAGCGCGGGGGAGCTTGTGTACTGCTACAACATCGTCAAGCCCAAGAACGTGATGCCGGTGCACGGGGAGTTCCGGCACCTAAAAGCGAACGCGAAGCTGGCGATGCGGACCGGACTGGAAGCAAGCCAGGTGGCCATCGCGGACAACGGCGACGCCGTCGATCTGCACAACGGCAAGATCAGCATTACCGGCAGCGTGCCGGTCGGTTACGTGTTCGTGGACGGGCAGACCGTCGGCGGCGCCACCGAGGAATCGCTGGAGGACCGGCGCAAGCTGGCCGAGGAAGGCCTCATTACCGTCCTGGCCATCGTTGATCCGGATACGTCCGCGCTGGCAGAGGATCCGGAGTTCTTTGTTCGCGGCTTTGTGCACAAACCGGCCGATTTTTCTCCCGCGGTGCAGGCCATTGAAAAGGCCCTCGGTTCCGCTCCCCGCTCGCACTCGAGTGTGCAGCTTGAAGCGTTGATCGAAAACACCGTGAGCCGCTGGATGCACAAGACCTACCGGCGCAGCCCGCTGGTGACGGCCATTATCGTCGACGCATAGGCACCGTGACCCAGGCAGGCTAGCTGATTCCTCGTCCCGCCGGTTTCACCGGCAGGACGAGGAATTCCTGTCGGCCGAGGACTGATTCATGGCCGGCAGGGTACAGGAGGTTCAGACAACCGACGACGACGGCGGCACTGCAGTGTCGTTCTTGCCGCACCTTGGCGCGGAACTGCAACGACGGCGGCACTGCAGTGTCGTTCTTGCCGCACCTTGGCGCTGAACGCTTCCCGGCAGCCATGACTGCTCCGCACGCTTCGTAAGTCCGGTGCCTGAGGCAGTCCAGCTCCCTGACCGGCGCCGGCAAAAAAAGTGCCGGCCCTTCGTTTCACACTTGGGGGGTGCATAAAACGAAGAACCGGCTCCTTAAGCGTACCCGCAAATTCCCCGCTCGACATCCGTTTAACTAAAATCAGAGAAACCAGATCCTCTCCACCGGAAGGAAAAGACCCCCATGTCAGTGCCGGCCAAGGCGTTTACCCAGTGGCTGCATTCCGTGGCGCCTGACGCGAGCACGGCCGCTGTCTCCAGACTTTCGGGGATTAAGCGCTCGACCCTTGCCCAGCAGCAGGTCCGGGGGAAAGTCACCGTCGTCACCGTCGTCAGCATCAGCCGCGCGTTCGATGTCGACGCCGTTGCCGCCCTGTCGGCGTTCGACAAATACCACGATCTGGCCGGTGGCCGGCTGCCGCCAACCGAAGCCGAGCTGGTCAGCCAGATTTCCGATGTCGACCTGCTCCGCGAGATCGTGGCCCGCAATGCGATCGACGGTCCTCCGGAGCCGGCCAGCGTGCACCTGCTGGCACCAATGCCACACAAGACATCCGTCCGCAGCTGGATCGATGCCATTGACGTCCCCGGTCTGAGGCATACAATTTCCCGGGACCTGCGGATGGCTCCGCAGAACCTTTCCGCTCAGCTAAGTGCCAATCGGCTCCCGCCCGACGTCGCTGTCCAGATTGCCCGGATTGCCGGAGTTGGGCTTACCGGCGGTTTGGTTGTCACCGGCATTCTCACTCCCGAGGAAGGCGGCTGGCCCGAGGATGCACGCGAGAAGGCGCTGCGCACGCTGGGGGATACAGACCTCGTCACGCTGGCGGCCGCACGGCTGGACGCACTCGCAAAAGCGCTGCGGCGGACCGATCAGGACAATGAACAGACGAATGCACTGTGGGAGAATCTCGGATGATTGTTGTACTGCAGTGGGTGGCGCTGGGCCTGTGCCTGATTTGCGCCGGGTGGCGTATCCCGGCCACACTCCGGGGCCGGAACACCGGGCTTTTCTGGGCCTTCGCGCTGGTAGCGGTGGCCGTTGGGCTGAGCCTCCCGGAAATTTATCTGGTGGTCGACGCCGGGCTTGGCGGCCGCAATATCGCAAATCTCGCGATCCGCTTCGCGTTATACGCGATTTTCTATATTCTTGCCGTGAAGTTTGCGGCGGCCTACCGGTCCGCCGGCAGTGCCCGGCTCATCCGCGGACCCTTCGGAATGTCGGTGCTGGCGCTGATCAGCGTCGCCACGCTGGTGCTGTTTTTACTCAGCGACCTGCCCATCACCAGCGTCGGCCTGCAGAGCTATAGCAATCAGCCTTCCGTGCAGGCCTATGGCCTTGTCGGTCGATTGTACCCTGCGTACACCGCGGCTTGTCTGATCCGTCCCACTGCGTTGGCAGCAATGTCGGCGTGGGCGGCCGGGCGTAAAACGGCCGCCACCGCCGCAGGCCTCATCTCCACAGCATTCGTCATGGTCCTGCTCCTAACGGCGCTGCAGCTGGCCGCCGCTGAGATTACGCTGGTCTCCCAACTGATTGCCCTGCTCTCCTACACAGCCATCGTCTGCATGGCACTTGGCCTTTCCTTGACCTGGATTTCACTGCGAATGGAACGGCGCCGAAAATCCCAGAGGGCAGGGGCAGGCAGGTAACTGCATGCCTGGCACTGTTTACCGAATCGAAGTTGGCTTCACAATGTACACATATTCATTAGAACATGCAATAATCATGAATATGTGAACAGCCGAAGGTTTGGCCGGAAGCATGGGGGTCTTGGGGGGTGAGTGGTGGAGGGCTTCGGCCTTCCACCACTCAGCTATTTAACTTACGGCCGCCTGCTCAGATCGTCCCTGCGGCCAGAAGAAAGCGACCAGCCACCGGAGGTTCAGCGCAGGACGCTCAGCGTCAGATCGACGGCATTGAGCAGCAAGGCGAGGATGGACGTTCCGAGGCCGGCGACCAGCAGGAGGCCAGGCTGGGCCAGCCCAATCACGACTCGGCGAAGCGCCGGCCGGTCCCGCAGGAACTTTTCCGGCACCTTCGAATCCGTCGGTGCCTGTCGCCATCCGCGCAACCGGCCCAGGAACCACGCGCAACGGATGATGAACGCCAGCCAGAGCACGCTCACCACCAGTGGGAACGCTGCCAGCAGCAGTTGGAATCCGAGACCGGTGACCTGCCGTTCGTCAGCGGCGGACAGCGACTGGATCGTCGTGGAGATGGAGGCGCTGAGCACTACCGAAAATGCCCAGATCACGAAGGCCAGAACCAGGCCAAGGAAACGCACGAAGAAGTGGCCAAGCACCGATTCTGTAGTCGGTTTGAGGTGCTTGCGGGGCGTTGCGTGCAGCACCGTGACTGTGGCCAGCAGCGTTGGTAATGCCGCCAGTCCCACCAGCAAATACCACATCCATCCGGCCAGGTCGGCAAACTCATCCACGACGATCAAGACCGCCCAGAATCCAATCCAAATCCAGCCGCTCCGCAGCGGGCTTCGGACCAGCCAGCCAGGGAGCCAGCCGTCGGAGGACGTGGTGTTCGACGACGGTACTCCCGTGTTCCACGACGGCGCCGCTGGTGAGTTCACCGGCGGCGCTCCCGGGTTAGACGCCAGCACGGTCAAGTCATCGGATTCCGCTCCCTCAGCGGCAGCGCCGCCGGTCCGCCGTCGTCCGTCGCCGCCGTGCACGTCGCCGCCGTCGTGCACAGCCCCGCCGTCAACAGCACCGCCGCCCACAGCACCGTCCTCGTTCATAGCACTACTGTAGCGAGCCCTTCGCCGTGGACCCCGCCCCGGCCTTCGTCCACGAAGTCTGCTGCCCCCGTTACCACCGAATTCGCGCAAAGTCCGCCCGCAGCCGCGCACCCCGGCCAGGATTCAGCGCCTCAAGCCAAGCAATCCGTCCCAGCAAATGAGCCCTGAAGTCACCATGCCCGTCACGGTTTTGACCCGCCGGACCATGGAGGACGCAGTTGTGCAGCACCGCTTTCAACCGGTCAAACTCGGCCCGGGTCACATTGGTCCGCCCATTGACCACAATGCCCGTGACCACCTGCCGCACGCTCGCGGCACGGATACGCGACTTGCGCGGGTTCAGTGAGTGCCCCTCCTCCCCCACGATCCGTGCTGCCCCACGGACAAAGGCATCCGCCCGGCCGGCCAGCTCCTTGCCGCCGCTGAACGCCAGATCGTCCGCATAGCGCGTATAGACCGCACCCGCGGCCCCCGCCCAACCGCTCAGCCGGGAATCCAGCCGGCGCACGGCCAAGTTCGCGAGCATGGGTGACGTCGGCGCGCCCTGCGGCAGGTGCGCCAAGGAAAGGGCCTGCCGCAGCGCAAACCGTTCGTCCACAGCACCGCCGGGCGGCATCCGGGAGAGCACTCGCGGCGGAACCTCATGCGTGCACAGACCGGTCAGGATGTGCGCCACGCTTTCCGAGTAGCCGGCCAGCCGGAGAATCCCGAAGACCTTGCCGGCTGTGACCCGGGCGAAGAATGCCCTGAGGTCCAGCGCGATCACCATCTGGGCCCCGGTATGCAGCCGCGCGCCGGTGACAGCGCTGCGCCCGGAAACGAACCCGTGCGCGGCGTCGTGCAGCGGAATTGGAGCAAGGATTGAGCGGACGACGGTTCGCTGCAGGGCCCGCAGCCGGGGAGCGGGGATCTCCAGCAAGCGCGGCGTTCGGCCGGAGCGGGTGCGCCAGACATAGCGGTAATGCTGCAGCCGCGGTTCGGCCCGCCCGTTCCAGTGCTTCACGTCCGCGAACCAGTCGAGTTCTCCAGACGTCAGTTCCAGCAGGTCCGCAAGGTCCCCGGCGCTTGAGATGCGCGGGATCGGAACGGGCGTCTGGCGGGCCTGACCCGGCGCCAGCACGTAACGGGCAATCCGGATCGGTACCCGCTGCCGGGCCGCGCGGTCTACCGCGTCAACGAAAGCCGGACAGCCCTCGACGACGGCGGCGAGTTCCCGCGCGGCGTCAACCGGCGGCCGGGGGTACCAACCCAAAACCTGCGCCGCCAGTGGCGGCAACCAGCGTCGCCGGACTCCCAACAGTTCGGTACCGGACTGCACCAGACCCGCCTTCGTCCATTCCTCGGCCGCAAGAAAGGCGAACGCCACAGCAGTGGCAACACCCGACGACGTGGGGTGCGGCGTCCGTGCGAGCACCCTGGTTCCCTCGGATTGAATCCGGCGCGGAGCGTGCATCATAAGTGCGCCCGAATCGTCAGCAAGGCGCGTGTGCGGTGGCTTCCGGATGACCCGTCTATCTGTGCGGGCGCGCAGCTGCGCGGAGCGCAGTCTGGCGCCTGCGGCGCTTGCATCAGGTAATTCTGCGTGCCCCGGGGTAGCCCCGGAGAGGACGGTATACGAAGTACACCACCCGCCTCATCCGTCAGCCACCGCACGCGCCCACGTTAGCCGATCATCGACGTCAACGCCAGCATCGCTTCCGGCATCCCGCCGTCGGGAACACTCCCGGCCCTTGGTTCAAGAGCCTTCCCCCGGGTCCGCCCTGACGTCCTCGGGCGTGCTTTTACGGCCGATAAGGGCTGGATAGGCCAGCCGGAGGAGCCCGACGACGATCAGCAGTACCAGCAGCGCGGTGATGCCCGCTGTCCTGCCCACCACCACATCAAAAACCAGCGGCGCTGTCCCGGCCGCAAGCACGACAGCTCCGATCAGCGCAATCCGGACTATCACCGCGCTCCCGTCGACAATTTCATGCTTGAGCCGGTGTCGGAAGAGAGTCCGATGGAGCCCGACGGGTTTGCAGCAGCAGGACGGTCAATATGGCAGCGAGGATCACCAGGATCAGGTAAACAATGCGCTGAATATCATCGAGCTGGCCGAACCTCTGCTGGGACAAAAGCGTGAATAAGAACCCGTCCAGGATCTGGGTTCCCGTCTCCATCGCCCGCATTTCCTGCACCTGACCGCCGAGGAGGATGTCCGCCGCATCTGTACTGGCTAGGAGGGGGAGCCGTCCGGTTTGTCCGCGAGGATCTGGTACTGGGGATTGACCATCTGGGCCGGATCTTTCTCCGATTGCTGCCGCACCTTCCCGCTCACCCGCAGGGCCATGCCGGGCATCACCTGCTGTGCCAGCGGTCCGTGAAACTGGAGGATAAGTTCGCCGCTTTGGTCCGTGATGGTGGCACGGTATCTGGTGTACGGATTGCTTCCGGTCGTCTCCATGCTGAGCACGCGGCCCTCGACCGTTGCGCGCTGGCCGGGAATAAGGGCTTCGATGGGGATCGCGGCGGGTGCCCGCTCATGGCTCTCCTGCCCGTTTTCGACTCTGTCCTCCTCACCAGCCATGCGTTCCCTGAGCCGCTCGACCTTGCGCGTGATGCGTTCCTCAGGCAATTCGGGGAAAGTCTGCCGGATCTGTGCCTGCACATCGAATGGAACAATCGTCGCAACGGCGTGCGGTATGCGGCTGACCACCCGCGCGATCCGGTCCGCGGTCCGGTCATGCAGCAACCGTCCCAGGAACGGCGCGTAGCTGCGCCGCGGCAGGAGCACGGTGACGCCGGTGTTCTCCTCCTCAAGTGCCTGGACCACCAGTCTTTGGGCGGCGTGGGTGATCCGCCGGTCCGGGCAGTCGATTATCTCCAGCTTCGCCTTGATGCCGAAATGTTCCCAGCGTTGGCGAAGCCGCTGGGCATAAACGTCGTCGATCATGAAATGCACGGCAGTCAGCTCCGAAGCGCGCAGCCCGCGGGCGTACCGGAGCGCCTCCAGCACGGCCAGATCTACCGAGCCAACCATCAGGAAGACCTTGCGGTGAGCGTACTGGGATTCCAACGGGGCGCTATGGCGGAGCTTTTCCAGCACGGAGGCCTCGGCCCGGTACTCGCGGTTAAGGCGCATCAGGATATAAACAAGGACCGGGAAGGCGACGACGACGAGCCAGGCACCCTCGGTAAACTTCGCCACCGCGAAGATGCCGACAACGATAGTCGCGAGGATGCCAGCGCCCAGGTTGATCGCCAGCGGCCATTGCCAGCCGGGCTCGCGCGCGCCCAGATGATGTTTTGTCATCCCGTAACCGGCCATCGCAAAACCGGTGAACACACCGATCGCATAAAACGGGACCAGGGCATTCACCGACCCGCCGGTGACCACCAGAAGCAGCACAGAGACCACCGTGAGCACGATGATGCCGTTGGAGAAGACCAGCCGGTGCCCGCGCTTGGTCAGTTGACGAGGAAGGAATCGGTCCTCTGCGACGAAACTCGCGAGGAAGGGAAAACCATTGAAGCTGGTGTTCGCGCCGGTGTAAAGAATCGCCGCTGACGCGATCTGCACCAGATAGAAGAGCACGTTGCCGATCGTGCCGGTGCCAAAGACCGCGCGGGCCTCCTCGGAGAGCACCGAGGGATAGCCCGCCTGAAATGGGGTGGCGTGTGTGACGAACGCCAGATACGACACTCCGGCGACCAGGAACCCTAGAATGCACGCCATGGTGGTCAGCACTTTGCGCCCGTTCCGCCCTGCCGGTTCCCGCAGCGCGCTGACCGTATTGGAAATGGCTTCCACCCCCGTCAAAGAGGAACCGCCATTGGCGAAGGCGCGCAGCACGATCAGGATGCTCGCCCCCATCACCAGCCCGTCGCCCTGACGCACCTCAACAGCGCCGGCCAGGTGCCCGGCGTCGTACTGCGGCAGACCGCCGAAGAACAGCTGGCGCATCACGCCGACGACGATCATGGCGCCGATCATGATCGAGAAGAAATAGGTGGGCACCGCGAAGGGCGTACCCGCCTCGCGCAGACCGCGGAGATTGACGTAGCACATCAGCAGTACGACGGCGATGGTGATTTCCAGGCTGTAGGGACCCAGCGGCCGGATGGCGGACACGACCGCGACGGTGCCGGCAGCCGCCTGGACCGCGACCGTCACGACGTAGTCGATGAGCAGGGCGGCCGCCGCGACCTGCGCCACCTTGGGGCCGAAATTCTCCCGTGCGACGACGTAGGATCCACCGGCCTGGGTGTAGACCGTCAGGACCTGCCGGTAGGAGGCCGCCACCAAAACCAGGATCAACAAGATAACGCCGGTGATCGGCAGGACCAGGGCGAAGGCGGCCAAGCCCGCATACGGGAGCAGCTCCAGGAGGATTTCCTCGGTACCGTACGCCGAGGAGGAAATGGCATCGGGGGAAAGCACACCCAGGGCCACCGGATTGCTCAGCTTCTCCGACTTCAGCTGCGCGGTGATCAGCGGCTTACCCAGGAATACGCGCTTGAGCACGTAACCTACCGTCTCGGGCATGCCGCCCGGACGGGCCCGGTCCTGCTGCGCAGACACGGCGAAGCCTCCCGTCACTGCCGGGTGGGTGCGCGGTCGTGGTTTTTTGGGATTCCGGCCCGGGTGGCCCCAGCGCACTGCCCTTTAGCATCCAGCACGCGCTGCTGCATCCGAGCTTCGTGGTGAACGGCGCGCACATTCTGCCTGCGGCTATCCGGATCGCGCCGGATCACCAGGCAGGAGGGTGTTCCGCTCTTGCGGCGGCGTTCATGGACGCTGGCCATGATTTATCGTAGATCCGAGTCAGCACTTTTGCCAGAAAAAAACCAGCAGGTCAGCGGCAATATGCCGCTGACCTGCTGTTCTATGGTGGAGATGGGGGGAATTGAACCCCCGTCCGATGTTGTGTTGTCAGGTCTTCTCCGGGCGCAGTTTGCGTCGGTTTTTCTCAGCCCCAGCTATCCTGCAAACGAGTAGCTGCCAGGCTCAGTTACATAAGTGTCCCCTATGCCCCTGTAACAAAGGCGTAGAGCAGTGGCCCTCTAAATGACGCCAGGATCCGGGGCGAGAGCAGACCCGGTCTGACGGACTGTCTTACTGCTTAGGCAGCAAGAGCGAAGTCAGTGCGCGATGTTTTGGCACTTATTGGTTTACAGAGAGCGTTTACGAGATAACCCTGTATCCTCGGCCCGCTTCACCTGTCGCGACGAACACCGTCGAAACCAGTCATCCCCATATTGTTTTATCAAAGTCCAGCGGTCCTCAAACGTTCAGGAACCACCGGGTTATTTAGTCTAACGCACTTGCACCGAGTTGTATTCCGAACGTGTCAGGCTGCGTTCCTCAGCCGGCAGACAGCAGGCCGCTTTCGGCTTTTATCTCAAGGACTTTCAGGGCCGCGGCGTCGACGACGGCGGCGAAGGCCGGGTCCGCCGCCTGCCGGGCCAGGATCCCTTGAGACAACTGCGGCAGGATGTTCTGGTTGGTGCACAGCGCCATGGTCCCGCCGGCGGCGATAAAGTTGGCCGCCCGGTCCGACGGCGCCGCAAAGGAGAGCTGGACGGCGTCGCAGATGTCGTCCGAGACGATGATGCCGGTGAATCCGAGGTCGTCACGGACCATGCCGCGCATGATGATGGAGGAAAACGGCGCAATTTCTCCGGGGTCTATCGACGGGTAGGACGCGTTGGAGATCATCATCCAGCGCACACCGGCGCGCACCGCATCGCGGAAGGGCGCAACGAATGGGCCGTTGCGCACCGTGACGCCGTCCGTGACACCGGTGGTGGTATCCGTATTGGCGCTCACCCTCCCCAATCCGGGAAAGTGTTTGATGGCCGGTGCCACCCCCGCGTCCGCCATACCTTGGGCAAAGGCGACGCCATGCGCCGAAACGTCCAATGGGGTGTAGCCGTACTCGCGGCCGAAGTGTCCGATCGGAGCGTTAGCCGGCGCAAAATCGGCGCCGGGAACCGTATCGAGCGAAGGGGCAAAGTTCACATTGATGCCCGCGCCGGCCAGCTCGCTCCCCCACAGGCCGGCGTCCGCACGTAATCGGCCCGGGTCCACGGCTCCCTGATCAACCGCCGCCGGAATATCCGAGAAGCCAGGTCCATTCATAATCTGGACCATGCCGCCTTCCTGGTCCGTCGCGATGAATTGCCGAACGCCCGCGGTGCTTGGCGCGGACACCTGGGCCTGCAGGGAGGCCACGACGCCGGCCACCGCGTCCGTTCCGGCGTAGCTGCGTCCCTTGAGGAAGACGTTCCCCACGTGGTCGTCGTTAAGTGCGGCAAGGGTCGCCGCGTCCGGCCCGCTCACGGGCGAGCCCACCATGAGAACCTGCCCGACCCGCTGCTCCGGGGTCAGCGCCGCAAGCGTCCGTCGTGCTTCCTCGACCGGGGAGAGAACGGAAGCGGACGACGGCGGCTGGCTTGGCGCCGTCGTCGTCTGCCCTGCCGTTGGAGGGGCTGCCGTTGGAGGGGCTGACGTTGGAGGGCCTGCCGTTGGAGGGGCTGACGTTGGAGGGCCTGACGGTGGAGGGCCCGCCGCTGGAGCGCCTGCCGCTGGCCCGGGCGCCGCGATTCGCCCGGGCGCCGCGAAGTTAACGGTGAAAATGATCACCAGCACAGCGGCGAGGGCAGCGCTCAGTCCGAGCCACCACCGGCGGCTTATTCTCTTAGCCATGCCGGTTCATGAGCTATGCCGGTTCACGAGCCATGCCGGAACAGGTGCGCCTCGTTGAGAGCGTCCATCTCGTCATCGCTCATCTCGTCCAACACCTTGCGTTCGCCCTTATCGGTCTGGGAAAAGCGGACAAAGAGCAAGATGATGATCGGCAGATCCGCGGCCTCGCAGATAAACCAGAGCCAGTCGCCCGCGAGCTGCTGATCCCGCAATGGGTTAGGAAACCAGGCCGGATGCGCCCCGGTTACTGCCGCGGCGCCGTCGAGCACGGCACTGTTGAGCCGCAGCAGAACGCCCGGAATGGCGTCGGCCAGCAGCTCGATGAAGGCGAAAACAAACTGCAGCATCAGCAGCGACGTGGTGGTCCTGGTGCTGGCTTCGGTGATGGGCAGCACCAGCAACAGACCCAGCAGCGGGATGCCCACGCTCAGGAGCCCTTCCACCGGCGGGCTGAGCCTGGCAAATCCGGCCAACGGCGTGAGCATGGCGGAGAAGAGCAACAGGCCCACGAGCGGAGCAATCGCGGCGTTGCCGAAGAACTTCATCGGCCACCGTCCCACGGCACGTAGACCACGGCGCAGACCAGGACTGGAAATGGCCGCCTGCGCCAGCCCGAGCGGCAATCCCAGGGCGAGCAGAATCGGCACCACAAACAACAACAGCGCCAAACGGACGGAAAAGGCCCAGCGCAGATCGGTGGAATACGTGCCGAGAAAACCGAAGGAAATGAAGGAATACGTCCCCAGGCCCAACAGATAGAAGCTGAGCACCCGCCACACGGGCCAGCGGGTTCCGGCCGTCCTCGCCCGCGCCAGGCCGAACGCGTAAAGCCCGCCGGCTGTCAGGACGAGGACCAGAGCCCACGGATCCAAGGCCCAGGTTCCGAAGAATTGCTGCAGTCCGGGCATCTAGCTGCGGTTCTTCTCCCGCATGGCGCGCAGCGCCTCACGGTTGTCCTGCTTTTCGCGCAACGACTGGCGCTTGTCGTAGTCCTTCTTGCCCTTCGCAATGGCAATTTCCACTTTTGCCCGGCCGTCCAGGAAATACAGCTGCAGCGGCACAATAGTGAAGCCGGATTCCCTGGTCTTGTGGCTGATTTTTTCCAGTTCTTCGCGGTGCAACAGAAGCTTGCGGCGCCGGCGGGCGGAGTGGTTGGTCCAGCTGCCGTTGAGATATTCCGGAATGTAGACGGATTCCAGCCACAATTCGTCGTTGTAGAGAGTGGCGAATCCATCCACCAGAGAGGCTCGCCCCTCGCGCAGCGACTTGACCTCGGTGCCCATCAGGACCAGCCCGGCCTCGAAGGTGTCCATGACGTGGTAGTCGTGCTGGGCCTTACGGTTGGTGGCCACCACCTTGCGGCCACTTTCTTTCGGCACGGCATTACTCCTTGGACGTCATAGCGGTTTTAACACAGGACCTCTTAGTCTACGCGCATCAATTGCGCCGCGGCTGCCCGATAACCAGCTGGCATCGGCAGCTACGGCGCAATCGAGGCGTTTTTCGGCCGGTTTGTCAGCCGATCAGTCGCATGGGGTCCACCGGGCTGCCGTTGAGCCATGTTTCAAAGTGGGCGTGGCAGCCGGTGGAGTTTCCGGTGCTGCCGGAGTACGCGATCAGGTCTCCCGAATTCACGTGCTGCCCGGCCTGGACGGATACCGAGGAGTTGTGGTAATAAACCGTGGTCAGCGCATTGCCTTGCATCACCCCGTGGCTGATCATCACCGTAAATCCACCGCCGTACGGGGTCCAGCCCGCGGTGGTCACCGTTCCGGCGGCAGGGGCGTAGATGGCCGTACCGCAGGGTGCACCGAAATCAATGCCGGTGTGGTCGTAAAACCCTGTCCCATTGAAATCGGTCGTACCAGGCGGGACGGGACGATGTTTGACGAATCCGGAGGTAATCGCAATGTTGGCAGCAAAGGGATGCCGGAGGCCGAAAGCGGATGGATTACCCTGCGCCTGCGGCGCGGGGGGCACATAATTATTGTTGCCGGCCGCCGCGGCAGCCGCCGCTTCCGCCGCAACCCGCGCCGCTTCTGCCGCCGCCGCGGCGGCCAGTTCCTGACGCTGCCGCTCCGCGATCTGACCGGCCACGGCATCCTGCTGGGCCTTCACGGCCGCCATCTGCGCCTGGATCTGCGGTTTCTTGGCGGTCAGCTCCGCGTCAAGAGCCGCCGCATCGGCGACGAGTTTGTCCACCGCAGCCTTCTTGGCCTCGGCCTCGTACCGGGCTGTCTTCTCAGCAGCCAGGGCAGCATCCGCCTTGCCCTTAAGGTCCGTGATCTCCGCCTCCACCGCCACAAGCCGGGCCTGAGTGTTCACGTTGGTGGCGTTCTGCTGCGAGAGCTTGTCAAGCATGGAATTCTGGCTCCGCATGGCCTGATCCGCCAGGTCCATCCCGTCCGCGAGATTGCCCGTTGAACTGGAGCCAAAGAACAGGCTCAGGTTGGAGGGCACTCCGCCGGATTTGTAGGACTGAGCCGCAATCTGACCAATTAGTTTCTTGGTATCGGTGAGCTTTTCCTGATCGGACTGGATTTGCCCGGTGATTTTGTCCTTGTTCTGCTGTGCCAGACTCACCCGCGCGGCCAGGGCATCGACGGCGCCGGTGGCAGCGCCGACGCGCGTCTGCGCATCGGACAGCGCGGCCTGCGCGCCTGGAAGCTGGCCGCGGTAGAGGGTCAGATTGGCGGCGGCAGTGGCTATGCCGGCGTCGAGGAACTCCAGCGATGATTCGACGTCGTTTGCCTGGCTTTGCAGCGCCGTGGCCTGGTCATCGAGGTTGTCCGCCTGAGCCGCGGGGGCGCCGCTCAGCAGCGCTGCCGCCAGCACAGCGACCATGGCTACGCTGACGGCGCTGGTGCGCCCGCGCATCCCCAGACCCCGGGTCGGGGAACGCAGCACCGTGGCGCACGGGCGTCCGCGCTCGAACATCTTAGCCATGGGTTGTGTCTCCTCTATGGTCAAATCCTTACACCTTCAAATACTTGCGCAACGTCAGCAGCGAGGAAATACCCGCCAGCAGTATGCCCAGCACCAGCAGACCCGGCGTCAGGATCAGCACCTGATTGGCCGAGATAAACGCCGTGTCCTTGTACTGATTCGCCAGATAATCCTGAATAAAGAACTTAGCGACCGCCCACACCGTGCCGGAGGCCAGCACGGCCCCGATCACCGCGGCGATCACGCCCTCCAGCACAAAGGGCAGCTGGATCACCGCCTTGGAAGCCCCGACCAGCCGCATAATGCCGGTTTCCCGCCGTCGGCTGAACGCCGAAAGCCGGATAGTGGTAGCGATTAGCAGGATAGCGCAAATAACCATCAGACCCGCAATCCCCACCGCCACCAGCGAGGCAATGTTCATCACGGAGAAGAGTTTCTCCAGCAGCTGACGCTGATCGATCACCGTTTCCACGCCCGGGGTTGCAGAGAAGGTCTCATTGATGATCTGGTATTTTTCCGGATTGACCATGTTTACCCGGAAGGACGCGGGGAGCTGATCCGCGGTGACCGAATCGACAATGGGCGAATTCGCGAACTGCTCCTTGAAGTGCTTGAGCGCATCGGCCTGCGACTCGTAGGCCCAACTCGTCACGTAGGGCTTCACCGCGGCGGAATCCAGCAGCGTCTCAAGGTTCTTTTTCTGCTCATCGGTGGCAGGCCCGGACGCGCAGGTCGGAGACGTGGAGGTGTCAACGCACAGGAAGACCGCAACCTGGACCTTGTCGTACCAGTAGCCCTTCATCTGATTGATCTGCATCTGCAGCATCCCGGCTGTACCGACGAACGTCAAGGACACAAAGGTCACCAAAATGACCGAAACCACCATCGAAACGTTCCGGCGCAGGCCTCCGCCGATCTCGCCGAGGATAAAGGCGAGTCTCACTTGTGGGCCTCCGCGGAAAGTCCGGAGCCCGAGTCTGCAGCAGGAATTATCGGCATCATCGACGTGTACAACGCCTTCGCCTCGTCCCGGAGAACAACCCCGTTGCGCAGCTCAATAACGCGCTTGCGCATCTCGTTGACGATGTCATCGTCGTGCGTTGCCATCACCACAGTGGTGCCGTTGCGGTTAATCTTGTCAAGCACTTTCATAATTCCCAGTGAGGTGGTGGGGTCCAGGTTTCCGGTGGGCTCGTCGGCCAGCAGGATCCCAGGCTTGTTGACGACAGCGCGCGCAATCGCCACGCGCTGCTGCTCGCCTCCCGAGAGTTCATGCGGCAGGCGGTTTTCTTTGCCTTCAAGCCCAACGGTTTTCAACACCTCAGGCACTGTCTCGCGGATAATCCCGCGGCTTTTGCCGATCACCTGCATGGCAAAAGCCACGTTTGCGAAGACGGTCTTATTGGGCAGCAGGCGGAAATCCTGAAAGACAACACCAATGCCGCGGCGCAGCTTCGGCACCCGCCAGCTGGAAATATTTGCCACGTTCTGGCCCGCCACGTAAACGGCACCGCGGGTGGCATGGTCTTCTTTGAGCACCAAACGCAGAAAAGTGGATTTTCCGGAGCCCGAGGCACCGACCAGGAAGGCGAACTCCCCACGGTCAATTTCCAGTGAGATCGAGTCCAGGGCCGGACGGGTCTTCTGGTCGTAAATCTTGGTGACGTTATCGAAACGAATCATGGCTCTTCTGGACCCAGTCAGCGAGGGATTCTGACATGCCGGTGCTCGGGTATTTGGTGGGGGGAAGAATCCACCGGCTTATCGACTATAGACGTTCCCCTTGATCAATCGCTGCAGCACCCGGGGCGTGTCGCAGCGCAGAGCAGACAAAACGCGCGGCCTGACGCCATACGAAGCCCTCGACTAGGCTCGTGGGGTCGTCTACTTCAGGAGCATCATGGTCACGTTCGGAATAGAGGAAGAGTACCTGCTGGTGGACCCTGCAACCGGGCTGCCCAAGTTCATCAGCCCGGAGGTCAGCGGTAGGCTGCAGGCGTCCCTGCAGCTCGACGACGGCGACATCCAGCATGAGCTGCTGGCATGCCAGCTGGAGACAGCCACTCCCCCATGCCACACGGCCCAAGAGGCGCTCGAATCCCTGCTGGCCTTCCGCGGGGAGCTGGCCAAGGCGGCCTACAAGTCACTGGCGCGCGCCGCGAGCACCGGAGCCGCCCCTAAGATGGACGAGGCACCGCCGGAGATTACCGACGATCGCCGCTACCACCGGCTGCGGGGCAGCGCCCGCGCCATCGTTGCGGACCAATACGTCAACGGACTGCACGTCCATGTCCAGATCCCCGATAAGGAAACCGGCGTCAGCGCACTCAACCGGATCCGGCCGTGGCTGCCGACCCTGGTGGCATTGAGCGCCAACTCGCCGTTTTGGCAGGACCGGGACAGCGGTTTCGAAAGCTGGCGGACGATCAGCTACCGGCGCTGGCCGATCCAGGGAATCCCACCGGTCTTCAAGGATGCCGCCGATTATGAAGCCCGGGTCCAGCACCTCATGGACACCGGAGTCATTATCGACCGAGGCGTGATCACGTGGGTGGCCCGACTGTCGGAGAACTATCCCACCTTGGAGGTCCGGGCCTGTGACGCCCAGCTCGAGGCACGCGATTCCGTGCTGCTCGCTGTCCTGATCCGTGCGCTCGTGACCACGGCGTTCAATGGCCCGTTGCAGCCCGACACGGTGAAAGCCGGTTCAGAGCAAGCCGGTTCACCGCACGCCGGTTCAAACCAAGCCGGCCAGCAGCTCACGACGGAAATCCTCGACGCGGCCCTATGGCAGGCTGCCCGGCACGGGCTCACCGGGGATTTGATTCACCCGGCAACCGGCCGGTTGGCGCCTGCAGTGGATGTGAGCGCCGCCCTCCTGGAGCTGGTGCAGCCCGCCCTGGACGAAGCCGGCGATTCCGGGTTCGTCGCCGACGGGTTGGCGCGGATCGCGGAGCGCGGAACAGGGTCTGCCCGGCAGCGCCGTGCCCGCGAGCAGGGTGGCCTTCGGGCGCTGTTGGACCTGTTCAGCGCGTCACTGACCGCCAGCTAAGGGCTGGCTGCCGGACGTGCACTGCTCCATTGGCATCGGCTTTATTGGGCATCTTTATTGGGCATCGGCGTTCCGGTTATCGGCCCGCCAGCGGATCCCGGCGTCGATGAAGTCGTCAATTTCGCCGTCGAGCACTGCCGACGTATTCCCCACCTCGTGCTCGGTCCGCAAATCCTTGACCATCTGATAGGGATTGAGCACGTAGGAACGCATCTGATCCCCCCAGGACGCCTTGACATCCCCTGCCAGCAGCTTCTTTTCGGCGTTCTCTTCGGCCTTTTTGATCAGCAGCAGACGCGACTGCAGCACCCGCAGCGCCGCGGCCCGGTTCTGCAGCTGGGATTTCTCATTCTGCATGGACACCACGGTCCCCGTGGGAATATGCGTCAGGCGAACCGCGGAATCCGTTGTATTCACCGACTGCCCGCCCGGTCCGGATGAACGGAACACATCGACGCGGATCTCATTGTCCGGTATGTCAATGCTGTCCGTCTGCTCGATCAGCGGAATAACTTCGACGGCGGCAAAGGAAGTCTGCCGGCGTCCCTGGTTATCGAACGGGCTGATGCGGACCAGCCGGTGGGTTCCAGCCTCGACGCTGAGTGTGCCGAACGCATACGGGGCCTTCACCTCAAACGTGGCGGATTTCAGCCCGGCTTCCTCCGCATAAGACGTATCCATCACCGTTGTCGGGTAACCGTGCCGCTCGGCCCACCGCAGGTACATCCGCAGCAGCATCTGGGCAAAATCCGCGGCATCCACGCCGCCAGCGCCGGATCTGATGGTCACCACGGCCTCGCGTTCGTCATACTCCCCCGCCAAGAGCGTGACAACTTCCAGTTCCTGCAGCGCCTTGCGCAGCGCGGGCAGATCCTTCGCCGCCTCGTCCAGCGTGTCGGCGTCGTCCTCTTCCTGCGCCAGCTGCACCAAGACCTCCAGATCGTCGATCCGGGCCTGCAGGGACTCCAGCTTCTCCAACTTGGACTGTGCGTGCGAGAGCCTGGAGGTGATCTTCTGCGCCGCCGCCGGATCGTCCCACAGATTCGGTGTGCCGGCCTGATCACTGAGATCCTCGATGCTCTCCTTGAGCGCGCCGACCTCCGATACCTGCTCGATGGAAAGGTACGTGGCCCGGAGCGCCCGGATCTCTGCAGCAAAATCGATTTCAGCCATGATGATCCACCCTACGGCATGGGCCGGTGCACGATTTTGCAAGCTGACCGTCGTCGGGGTCGTCGAGGGCACCTGAAGGTGTCATGTTAGTCAGCGGGCCAGGTGTGACCTGGCCGTGCTGGTGGCCGTGATGGCGATCCCTTCCGGGACCAGAAAATTAATGAAGAGCGGATGCACGACGGCGGTCAACGTCACCGTGGCGCTCCGGCCGTCGTCAGTTCCGGTTCCCGCGCCGACGGCGGGGGCCGTCAATTTCAGGTGGTCGGAGTTCCGGTGCAGGTACGACACCGCTGCATCCTGTACCCCACCCTCGGACAGTGTGGCCACCGGCGGTCCGGCGCTTCCGGCCACCCCGCCGAGGGTGAAACTGTCCGCTGCAGCAACGGCGGCGCCGTCTGCCGCGGAGAGCAGTTTCTTATGCCCAATGTAGACACTCGATACAGCGGCGACGACGGTGACCAGCAGCAGCGCCAAGAGAACGTAGCCGATAATCATCACCATCAGCTCGCCGCTCTCCGGGTCATTGTCCGCACCGCCCTTCGCGGCACCTTCCTTTGCGGCACTGCTTTTCGCGGCACCTTCCTTCGCAGGCCCGTCGCTTGCCGCACGGACGCCTCCCGGGCGCCTTCGCTGCCTTTCACCCCTCATCGGAACCGGCCCACGAGTTGGCTTGCCGAGGCATCCACGGTGGCCGCCGTCAGGTTAACGCCCGGCAGCGACGAGACCAGCGGCAACGGCACCGCCAAACTCACCGTGGCTGTTATGAGCGAGCCAGGGCTCGCACATTCGGCCGGATTACAGCGCAGGTCCAGCCGGGCGTCGCCTTTGCGGAAGCCATAATCCGCCATGGCCAGTACGACGGCCTCCTCCGCTGCCGCCTGCGCCGCAGCGGGATCCGGCGCGGCAACATAGACCTTGGCGGCCTGATCAGCAGCTCCAGCAACCGCATAGGCCCCGGCCTGCAGCTGCCCGACGGTAATTACCAGATACACGACCGGAATCATCAGCAGCACGGCCAGGAACACGAACTCAACCAGCGCCGAACCGGCTTCTCCATTCTCGGACTCCACCGGCGCCGACGCGGTCTCTTCAACCTCAGTTCGGCAGTCACCGATTGGCCCTCCTTCCTGCAGCAGGTGCCGGAGCTCGACCCTCCGGAGGTCCTTATGGCTGAAGTGCAGCATGCCCGGAGACCTCCAGTGTGGAGCCGGGACCGATCAGTCCCAGCACGG
>JBBSSN010000011.1:0-22670 GCA_038242035.1 Actinomycetales bacterium | reverse complement strand
GGTCGACCAGCAGGTCATCGACCTTCCCGATGTCCTCGCCGTTCCTATCTTTCACCGTGTACCCGCGGATGTCCTCATCGCCGATTTTGATCGTTTCGCCCGTGTCGCTGAGCTTCACCAGCTTGTCGTTATCGTTCACTGTCATGGTTGTCCCTCCTGGAGACTGCTCATGGTTCCGGGAATTTGGTGTGGCTTCGTCAACGCTCCACGCGTCGCATCATCGCCGGCGCGGTCCACGTAAAGCCTGCCCTCCCCTTCCCGATACCATCGGTATCTTTAATTTACGCCCATTACGTCTTCCTCGGCCAGTCATTGAACACATCATCAGCTCCACCGCTGACAAGCAAGCCGATTAAGTCGCGACCCGTTAATGCGGGCCTCATCTCACAGCCCGCTGCAGTCAAGTCCGGGAACCCCGGGAAAGACTCATGATGCTCCTATGCTGTGTCAAGCCGCTGGGAGGACCTGTTTATTGTTCCAACGGCGGTAGCCCTTGGTGAGTTCGTGGTCGCGGTTCTTGCCCTGGTCGATTCGGCTGATACCGTTTGGCCAGAGTCCGAGGTACTGGGCAGCGATTGTGAGCGGGATGTTCAAGGAGAGGTGGCGCTGGCGCAGATCGTTGGTTGGCGGTAAGCGAATGGATCACAGCGTTCGCTGGCCTGTCGCTGGTTCTGGAGAGTCGGTGCCCGGCAGACAACACTCGAGTTGCCAGCCTCAATCCGGCGGAAACCATCCAGGTGGGGACACGTTCAATGACCGTTTGCCGATCCCTGTGTCGAGGATGAATGCCCCGCAGGCTAGATGAGGCGGCAGCTGAGGAAGCCTGATGCCCATGGAATCTCCTGACTCTGGAATATTGCACCGCTGGCGTGTGCAGCCGTATCCGCCATACGTGGGCTTCCGCCGTCGAGAGGGAATTGCGGCCTCCAATGTATCGTTTCCCTTAGTGAACCACGCTGCTATCGAGAAATGTTCGGAGGGAAAGTGTGCCCCGTTCTACGCTGAGCCCCGAAGAACCCGTACTCGCCGCCGAGGCTGGCAGCCCTTCTTCTCAGCGGCGCAGGATTCCGTTGCTCAGCACCTGTGCGCAGCCCCACCGCTGCCCCAAGCCGATGCGGATGCGGATCCTCGCGCAGACCCCGCTCTTCGCGGGGCTGTCCGAGGGCGAACTCGACAGCATTGATAAGCGGATGATTTCCCTTTCCTGGAGCG
Organism: Actinomycetales bacterium; assembly: GCA_038242035.1. GTDB lineage: Bacteria > Actinomycetota > Actinomycetes > Actinomycetales > Micrococcaceae > Arthrobacter_M. The sequence continues at coordinate 21,458 of JBBSSN010000011.1, read as the reverse complement.
AAGGCGACGAGGTGTACACAGCTGGTGAGCCGGCGGATCATCTTTTTGTGTTGGCTGCCGGAGCGGCGAAGGTTTTTCAGTCGGCGCCAAATGGACAGAAAACCATTGTTGACATTCTTGCACCGGGGGATCTTTTTGGAGGTCTGAGCATCCAAGGCCGACCCAGCCACGCCGAAACGGCCGAGGCTCTGGTCACAACGTGCGCGCTGCGCATGGACACCAGCGTCTTCCGTGGGGTGCTGCTCGAGCACCCTCAGGTGGCCTTGCGCGTACTCGATGATGTCACGGCGCTGCTCCGGGCGGCGCGTTCCGACGTCAGCCAGCACGCTACGATTACCGTCGCCCAGCGTGTCGCGGCCACGCTGTTGCGGCTTGCTGACAATTTTGGTCAGCATGGCGCCAGCACTGACGGCACATTGATCCAGCTTCCCCTGTCCCGTGCCGATCTGGCCGGAATGACCGGTTCAACCCCGGAATCGGTTTCCCGCGCGATGAGCCGACTGCGTAAAGACGGCATTATCGACTCCGGACGCCGCTGGACGTCCATACTCGACCGGGGCAGGCTTGCCGCCATGGCCGCTTCCGAGACGTAAGTGCGGCTAATTGACGCCCGTCATGGTGCGTTTCGTGGGGTCACCGTAACGTCGTAGTTACCCCGACGAATGGGGTGATCACCACCATCGGAAGGACCACACCATGAGCACCTCAGCTCCCGCCACCACCCGCACCATTCTTCGCGCCGAAGGCTTTTCGTGCCCCTCCTGCGTGTCGAAGATCGAGAAGCAGGTCCGGCGTGTGGACGGCGTCTCCGCCGTCAAGGTTCACTTCGCCTCCGCCCGCATCGAAATCGACCACGACCCGACGGCAGTCAGTGTCGAGGATTTGGTCGCAGCGGTCGCCAGGGCGGGTTACACCTCGCGCCCTGCGACCTTCTGACCGTTTTCCACAGCGTTACAAAGAAAGGCAAGTGCCATGAGCACGCTACGCAGCTGGATGAAAAACCGGTGGGCAATCCCGGTCATCTCCGGGTTACTGATTGTCGCCGCGTTGGTGATCCTGCAGAAATCCACTGTCGACGCAGTCGGCAATATCGTGATGGTGGCCGCCGCGGTGATCGCTGGTGTCCGCATCGTGGTGAATGCTGCCCGGGCGCTGACAGCACGAATCATTGGTATCGATCTGCTCGTCTCCATTGCGGCGATCGGCGCGGTGATCATCGGTGAATATTGGGAAGCCGCCGCGGTGACTTTCCTCTTCGCTATTGGTCACGCCCTTGAAACAACAACACTGAACAAGACTCGGTCCGCCCTGTCCGCCCTGGTGGCCGTGGCACCCGACATCGCCATTGTTCTGCGCGACGGCGAACAGGTGGAGGTCTCTGCCGGCGCCGTGATCATGGGGGAAACGGTGTTGATCAAGAACGGCGGCAAGGTGCCCGTCGACGGTGAGGTCACCGGTGGCACCGGTGCCCTCGATGAAGCATCGATTACCGGTGAATCCATGCCGGTGGAAAAGATGATCGGTGACCGGATCTTCGCCGGCACAGTCTCACAGGGCGGGTTCATGCAGGTGCGCGCCACCGGTGTCGGTGCTGACACCACATTGGCAAGGATCATCCACCGTGTCGAGGACGCGCAGGACGCCAAAGCCAAAACTCAAGTGTTCATGGACCGGTTCTCGGCCTGGTACACCCCCGCCATTATGGTCCTGGCGCTTGTTGTCGGCGTGCTGACGGCCGACATCGTCCTGGCGTTGACGCTGTTGGTCATCGGCTGCCCGGGTGCGCTTGTCATCTCAATTCCGGTGTCGATCGTTGCCGGCATCGGTCGGGCCGCTAAAGATGGCATTCTAATCAAGGGCGGGGAGTTCCTGGAAACCTCCGCGAAGATCACCGCCGTTGCCGTGGACAAGACAGGCACCCTGACGATGGGACGTCCGCAGGTAACCGACGTGATCGTGCTGGATCAAACCATGACCCGCGAGCAGGTACTGACGTTGGCAGGGCGAGCCGAAGCCGGCTCCGAGCATCCACTGGCCCGCGCGATCCTGGACGCCGCACTCAACGAAGGCCTGCCCATAACTGGACTGCCGGAGTCAACCGAACCCGTCCCGGGCAAGGGCATCGCGGTGACCACCGCAGGACGCCGCATTTTGATCGGCAACCTAGCCCTGCTCACACAGTACGAAATAGCCGACACCGCTGCCGCCGCCCATGTGGCGGACGAGCTGGCCCAGGCCGGGCGCACGCCGATGATCATTGCCGTCGATGGCACCGCCGCCGGGGTTATTGGAGTCGCCGACGAGATTCGTCCCGATGCCACCCGGATGGTGGCGAACCTGCACCCCGCCGGGGTGAAAAAAGTCATCATGCTCACCGGCGATGCCCCGTTGGTGGCCAATGCTGTCGGTGCGATCACGGGTGTCGATGAGGTTCGCGCCTCGCTGCTGCCCGAGGACAAGCTCGACGCCGTCACGGCGCTGCAGGCTGAGGGCTACGTCGTGGCGATGGTCGGTGACGGCGTCAACGACGCTCCCGCCCTGGCCATAGCGGACATCGGGGTCGCCGTGGGAGCGGCCGGCTCTGCCGTGGCGGTGGAAACGGCTGACATCGCCCTCATGGGCGATGACCTGCTCAAACTCCCCGAAGCGATCTCCCTCGCCCGGCGCACCGTGAACAACATGCGTCAGAACATCGCCATCGCCCTGCTCACCGTCTCCCTGCTTCTGCTCGGAGTACTTCTGGGCGGAGTGACGATGTCGATCGGGATGCTCGTCCACGAAGCGTCAGTGCTGATCGTCATCGCAAACGCCATGCGCCTGTTGCGCCGGAGCCGGCGGGGTGCCACTGGCACACCAGCAAGTTCCAGGGCACCCGTGGCTTCACGCCCAGCCGAGCCCGCGCTGGCCGGACCTATCAGGTTTTCCGGCAGGTCCTCTGCGCCGGCAACCACTCTCAAATCGTGATCGTGACGATCCCGGCAGGCAGAGAAATCGGCGAAGAAGTTCACGAGAACACAGACCAGGTTCTCACCTTCATCAGCGGCGCCGGAGAAGCCGACCTGGCCGGCCACACGCATCCGATCGAGGCAGGTGACCCATGCACCGTTCCTGCGGGCACCAAGCACAACTTCCGCAACACCGGGACCCAGCCTCCCGCGCTGTACACCATCTATAGCCCTCCGGAACACGCAGTTGACGCAGTCCACGCCACCAAAGAAGCCGCAGATCGTGCGGAGCTGAACGCCTATCCCTCTGGCCCGGTGCGCGGGGTCCGGCGCCCAATCGCGGCATCGACGTGAAGATGCTGCTCACCACCGCTGATCGTCCAGTTCGTCATTCAGATGAGAGCTGGCGGCCATGGAATCGAGTCGACCCGCCGACACCGCCCAGGCGGTCACCGAGTACGGTTTGAATCGGTGCCATCGAGACGCGAGGCAGTTCCATACGGGCCGTCTGGGCTGAATCACCAGAGTCTGATCATCACCTGCATCTGATCGCCGTCCGTTCACGCAGCCATCACGAACGGGCAATTACCGTCAGAAGGTGCATGTGCTTAGCGCCAAACGGGGTGTCCGCCGGCCCCTCGGTCTCGGTCACCTCAAGAATCTCAATCCCATTTAGGAGGACTTCAATGTCCTCCCTACTGTGAAAATTCATGTCTGACCGGCCCAGCCAGGAGTCGTGCAACCCGAAGAAGTCACCTACGAACCAGCCGGCTGGGCGAGTGGACGCGCGGATCACACCCCACAGACGTGGGAACGCAGCCTCCGCACAAAACGGTAACGATCGCCCGGCGTACAGCAGGTCATTGCGGGGCAGCGCCTGGATCTCCTCGAATGCGATACGGGTAGTTGAGATGCGCGCAGCATCCAACTGCGTCAAACCGCCAGTGACTCTCGCCTGAATGCCTGGGGCACTGTCAAAGGAATGTACACGCCAGCCGTTGACGGCGAGAAACCGGGATTCGGTGCCGTCACCGCTGCCCAGGTCCACAGCAACCCCCGGTGGCATCTGCCCGCGCAGACCCAGCATTCGAGGAACCAGCGGCCGGACAGCGCGGCCCGGGGAGGCGTCTATAAACTTTGACCATTCCACCTCTCGAATCTAGCCCTCCGCGGTCTCCATTGTTGCGATGTCAAGCGATACCGGCCGCTGAAGGATGTTCCGCGTGTGGGCGTATTCAGTCCCTTGTCCGGCCCGGGTGTGGGAGTGCCGTCGCCGAGAGTACGCTGCACCGAAGTCACCGGCTGCCTGTACCAGTCGGCATTTTATTGTGCCCGCTGGAGGCACCCGATCCGGTGTACCAGCGTGCTCTGACCCGTAGAAGCGGATTCGGGTTCGGAGCCGGCCTTGACGATCACGAACCGTCGCTACAAGATGCTCAGCCTGCCCGCCGGTTCACACGCACCCAGCGTAGCGCGCCCACCAGAGCTATGGATCCACCGATGCTTCCTACAACCATTCCAACGAACAACCACAGAAACAGCGGATCCAGGCCTCCAATGGCTCCGGGGGACCCTACCATCGTGCCACCGAGGAACCCGGCCAGCGGAGCAAGGAACAGTATTACGGCACCCGATATCATCAGCCTGCGTCCCGCCGCGTTCGGCTGTGCCCGGGGGGAGGAGTCATGGGCTGGGTCCTTGGTGGCGGCCGCTCCGGGGGCTTCGTTGTCAGACACTGTCAGGCCTTTCCATAGACGGTTCCGGATATGAACTCAGGGATGGTTCCGGTTCCGGCACGTCAGGAAGCGGTGGCGCATCCGTCGACGACGTGGGTGGCGGTCTTTTCGAGCCATTATGGTTCGGCGCAGGGGGTGCAGGCTGCTGAAGCTTCTGGGACCATTGTGGGACTCGATCGAGGAAGGGTCCGATGATGTCCATGGGCAGCGGGAAGACGACGGTCGAGTTCTGATCTGCTCCCAGCTCCAGCAATGTCTGCAGATAGCGCAGCTGGAGGGATGCCGGATTGCCGCTGAGTATGTCGGCAGCTTGGCGCAGCTCGTCCGCGGCCTGCAGTTCGCCGCGGGCATTAATGATCTTGGCCCGCCTTTCACGCTCTGCTTCGGCTTCCCGTGCCATGGCGCGCTGCATCGCTTCCGGGATCTCCACGTCCTTGATCTCCACGACCCTGACGTGAACACCCCACGGTTCGGTTTGCGCGTCAATGGTGCGTGCCAAGTCCTCATTGAGGTCCGTCCGGTGTGCGAGCAGCGTGTCCAGATCGGCGCGGCCCACGACCGAGCGCAGCGTGGTCTGGGCCATCTGGGACGTGGCGACGGCATGATTTTCCACGCCCATGACAGAGCGGATGGGGTCGGTGACCTGAAAGAGAACAACGGCGTTGACGCGGGCCGGGACATTGTCCTTCGTAATGACTTCCTGCGGCGGGATGGTCAAGGTAACTATCCGTAGATCCACGCGCACCATCTTCTCCAACCCGGGAAAGATCAAACGTACTCCGGGATCCAGCACCGGACGTAACCGTCCGAGCCGGAAGGCGACTCCGCGTTCATATTCGCGCAGCACCTTTACCGAGGATGCCAGGCCGACAAGGACAACAACCACGACGACGAGAATCAGGACCTGCCACCATGTCATTTGTTCTTCCTCCTGCTCCATCCGGGCAGTGGTTCCCGTCCGCCGGCGTTTTCGCCTTGTTCCTCGAATGACCCCCACTTGGCTGCAAACCGGTCACGTTCAGGATTCCGTGACTGAGCGCTTTTGCCCGCAGGTGTGTGCGGCGGTGTCGGAGAACCGGGTCGCTGCTGATTCTTAACCGGAACCGGGTCCGGTCGCGTATCGCTTCCATACTTGGCTCGCCGCCGCAGCGCCCGTTCCGCCCCGGTTGCTTGCCGGGACACCGTCTCATCAAGGGCCTCGACTCTGACATGATCGGGAAACCCCGCGGGCGAGCGGTGCAGATGGGACCACAAAGGCCAGCTGCCCGCGGCGATGGCCAAGGCCGCCACCGTCAGCACAGCCAGCTCTGCGGCCCTGTGGTTGGCGATCATCGTGACCAGCGGCCATATCAGGCCCAGGACCACGACGGCGCAGGCGAGGCCCCGATGGAATCGTTCGGCTTCCGAGCTAGGCCAGGGATCGACGTTGCGGCTGATCTGTCTGCCGTTCCCGGAGGTGGTGCACGACTCCTTGACCGGACATGCATTGCAGACAGTGGGACTGGCCCGGTAACGCATCACGCGGTTGTCCGGATCGAACGAGTCAGGCCACAGCCACTGATCCTCTGGACAGACCCAGGCATCTTGGCCCGCGTGGTAGCGGAAGCCGCCCGATCGCCACTCCACGGTGCGCTGGGCCGTCCGCCGGGCCAACTTATCCAGAAGGTGCGCGATGAGCAGAAGTGCGATGCCGTAGCCCGCCGCGAACCAGACCGACGGATCGATCCCACCCATCACGGGACACCCTCGGATGAAGCCGGAGAACTGCCAGAGTCGTCCGTGCGGCGGTCGGATCCATACCGCGGCGGCGGGCCCGCTGAAGCACCAAGTACTTCGGGTTCAGGCTGTTCCACGATGAAAAGCGCCTCCTCGGGAACATCATAGGTGGTCGATTTAATCCGGTACCGGACGCCCAGCCAGGTGATCCACAGGAAGGGAAGGATGCCGGCGATGATGAAAATCAGGTCCCCTGGCATCCGCAGCCATTCCAGGACGGCATTACCGGGCTGCGTAATGAAGTTCAGAGTGCGCGCCTCGTAGTACCCGTCGTTGATGGAGTGCCAGAGTTGAATGACTCCCAAGGGCACTAGCGTGGCGAAGGTCATCCAGGCCAGCCCGATGTTCAGGCCCCAGAAGGAAATTCTGGCAAGTTTGTCGGGCCATCGTTTGGCCGGGATCAGATACCTAAGGGCAAACAGCGACAGTCCAACGCCCAGCATCCCGTACACGCCCATCATGGAAGCATGGGCATGGTTGGCGGTCAGGGCAGTGCCAATCTCGTAATAGGAAACGATGGGAAGATTGACCAGAAAGCCGAAAACACCGGCCCCGAGGAAATTCCAGAACCCCACGGACACCAGAAACATGACCGCCCACCGGTGCGGGAAGGGTGCCGAGCTCCGAGACTCCTGGCGTGAACCAAGCTGCAAAAAGCTCCACGCCTCGATGGTCAGGAATGTCAGCGGAATCACTTCGAGGGCAGAGAAGAAGGCTCCCAACGCCATGTTCTCCACCGGGGTACCTGAGAAGTACAGATGGTGCATGGTGCCGATCACCCCGCCCACGGAGTACAGGATGACGTCCAGGAGGATGAGCTGCATGGCGATCTTCCGGTGGATCACGCCGAGCATGACAAAGATATACGCGACCATCACGGTGGTGAACAGTTCCAGGAAGTCCTCGACCCACAGGTGCACCACCCAAAAACGCCAGTAGTCGGCAACCGGGAGCGTCGTCTCCGTACCGGCCAGCAGACCTACCGCGTAGAAGCCCGGAATGGCCAGACCTGAGTAAAAGAAAAGCCAGGGCAGATTGAACCGGTGTTCCTTTTGCAGTCGGGACCGGATACCGCGGTAGATGATGATGATCCACAGGAACAGCCCCACGACAAGCACACCCTGCCAGACCTTGGGCAAGTCCAGGTACTCCCACTGCATGTCCCACAGCGGAGACCCCGCAACGGCCTTGACGCCGAAAATACTCATCGCCTCGCCGACGAAGGACCCGACAATCACCAGTGCGAGCGCGCCGAGCAGGCCATAAATGAGCCAGCTCTGACGCTTAGGTTCGCGCCCGGAGATGAATGGGGCCAGAAAGATTCCAGCAGCCAGGAACGACGCCGCCGTCCACAATATCGACAACTGCACGTGCCAGGTCCGTGCCAGGTTAAACGGCAGCAGCTTTGCCATGTCGAAGCCGAAAAAACTGGATAGGTCAGCGCGGTAATGTTCAATTGCACCGCCCAACAAGGCCTGCCCGAGAAACAGGACAGCGACTATAAAGAAGAACCATGCGGTCGCCCGCTGGCCGGGTGTCACGGCCACCTCTCCTGGTTGCCGGAAGGAAAGCGCCGGGGATTCACCACTGTGCCAGCCAACGTTCCGGCTCCATCGCCCGTACATGGCAAAAAGCAGGCCGATCCCTACCAGCAGTGCAATCAGGGAAAGGCCGCTCCACACCAGAACGTCCGCCGTCGGACCGTTGTTCACCAACGGTTCCCCAGGCCAATTGTTCGTGTAGGAATAATTGTGTCCCGGCCGCTCGGCCGCAGCAGCCCATGCGGTCCAGGCGAAGAAGGACGTCAACTGGCGGATATCCTCAGGACCGGTGATAGCGTTCGGAATCAGACCATACTGAGTGCTCGGTGAGCCGAAGTACTCCGCATAATGTCCCTGGACCGCGCCGAAGGCCTTCACTTGTTCGTCAGTGAACGTCAAGGTGCTAGTTGAACTGTCATACCGATTGGTCCGCATCATCGTCACGAGTGCTCCGTGCGGATCCTGGATACCGGACCGGGTCAGATCATCGAGCACCATCGTCGCGGATCGGCGTAAATAGTCAGCGGTGTAGTCCGGACCGAGATAGCCGCCGTGCCCCACTATGGAGCCATATTCCTGCAGGCCCCGCCGGAGGAAAATCTGCTGCCCCGCAGTAATGTCGGCACCGGTGAAAACAACAGCCCCCTTGGAATCTACGACCCGTTCAGGCTGTGGCATCGAATCGGTGTAGGTGCGCACCGCCAAGAATCCCATCACCAGGAAACCAAAGATCATCACCATGGCCACGGCCTGGATCCACCCCTTGGAAACCAGCAGTTCCGTTCGCTGGCGGCCGTTTTTCCGTGCAATCTGGACCATGGCACTCCCCCTCCGGCTCCCCGCCCCAGAAAAATCACGCGTGTGCCGGCGCTCAATCAACCATTTCGCCGGTGATGTGACTCTTCGTCAAAATGCCCGGCGTTTTTGTTACCATGCATTTCGGGAAACTGCTTTTAGATGTGTGGTGCAAGTGACTGACACCCTACGCCCGCGTAGGAGCACTTGGAAGTATAAGAGAAAACATTTCTGTTGTTCGCAGTCCTTCTTGCAGTCACTACCTCCTCTCCCCTGCTGCGGTTTTCCTCAAATGTCGAACAACGGGCGGTAGGCATATTCTGCCTACCCGCCACCAAAGAGCATTCCACGGGGCTCCACGGTCTTCGGATACCGGATGCACCGATCCGCATTTATATGATTCACCCGTTCTACCGGGCAGCAGCGACGTCGCTATCAACGCGTGATGCAGACGCTCCGGGTCGAGGGATTGTCCGCCCCGCTGGCATGTTGGCTGGACCGGGCTTATGGTGGGCACATGGTAACGGGCAAGGTGGTTGGTCTGCGGTCCACCGCGGTGCGGTCCTCGGTGGCGTTGCATGCGGCTATGGCGGTTTCCGGGCTGATCATGGTGCTTTTTCTCCTCGCGCACATGTACGGCAACCTGAAGATTTTCGAGGGCCAGCAGGCATTCGATGGCTATTCAGACTATTTGCGTGAGGTGGGCGAGCCGCTGTTGCCCCGCACCGGGGCATTGTGGATTGTGCGCGTGGTGCTGCTGATCAGTGTTCTGGTCCATATTTTTGCGGCCTTTACCTTGTGGCACCGGTCCCGGTCTGCAACCGCCGGTAAGGGCGGCTGGCGCTACGAAACCACGAAGAACCGCCGCGGTGTCCAACGCAGCTACGCTTCGTTCACGATGCGCTGGGGCGGCGTCGTCGTCGGACTTTTCGTGATCTATCACCTCCTGCATCTGTCCGCGGACTACATCGCACCCGGCGGCGCCTCACCTAGTCCGTACCAGCGGATGGTCAATGGCTTCTCGATCTGGTGGGTGGTGCTCTCCTATGCGATCGCGCTGATCGCACTCGGTTTTCACCTGCGCCATGGGGTATGGAGCGCTTTCGCTTCACTGGGGGCCAACTCGTCCGTGGCGCGAAGACGGGTTCTCAACCTGGTGGCCACCGTCGTTGCCCTACTGATCCTGGTGGGCTTCCTGATCCCGCCGCTGGTGATTTTCGCGGGATGGGTGAGGTAATGGCTGAGCTGTTCACGGTCGGGGAGACCATTCGGGACACGAAGGCGCCGGCCGGACCCATCCAGGATCAGTGGGAGGCGCGCCGCTTTGGCGCCAAGCTGATTAACCCGGCCAATCGGCGCAGGCTCTCGGTGATCATTGTCGGTACCGGTCTGGCGGGTGCCTCGGCCGCAGCAACCCTGGGGGAGGCCGGCTACCAGGTTAAGAGTTTCTGCTACCAGGACAGCCCCCGGCGCGCGCACAGCATTGCGGCTCAGGGCGGAATCAACGCGGCCAAGGACTACCGCAATGACGGCGACAGTATCCGCCGGCTGTTCTATGACACCGTTAAGGGCGGGGACTACCGCTCACGCGAATCCAACGTCTACCGGCTGGCGGAGGTCAGTTCCTCGATCATCGACCAGTGCGTTGCCCAGGGTGTGCCGTTCGCCCGGGACTACGGCGGTCTGCTGGACACCCGGTCGTTTGGCGGGGTACAGGTGTCCCGGACGTTCTACGCCCGGGGTCAAACCGGCCAGCAATTGCTGTTGGGGGCCTACCAGGCCCTCGAGCGGCAGGTCGCGGCCGGAACGGTGGAGGTGCACACCAGGCATGAAATGCTCGACCTCATCGTCATTGACGGCAAGACCCGCGGAATTGTAGTCCGCGACATGGTGACCGGCGCGCTGGAGACCCATCTGGCGGACGCCGTCGTGCTGGCCAGCGGAGGCTACTCAAACGTTTACCATCTCTCCACCAACGCCGTCGGATGCAATACGACGGCCACCTGGCGGGCGCATCGCAAGGGTGCGCTCTTCGCGAATCCATGTTTCACCCAGATCCACCCGACATGCATACCGGTCAGCGGGGAGCATCAGTCGAAGCTGACCCTGATGAGCGAGTCGCTGCGCAATGACGGGCGCATCTGGGTGCCCAAAGAGGCCGCTGACGGGCGCCGCCCCGGTGAGATACCCCACAGCGAGCGGGACTATTACCTGGAACGGCAGTACCCGGCGTTCGGGAACCTTGTCCCGCGGGACGTCGCGTCCCGGGCAGCCAAAAACCAGTGCGACGCCGGACGTGGGGTCGGCCCGGGCGGGCGCGGCGTCTACCTCGACTTCGCCGACGCGATCGCCCGGTTGGGCCGGGCCGCCATTGAGGAGAAATACGGCAACCTCTTCGACATGTACCACAAAATCACCGATGAAGACCCGTACCAGGTGCCGATGCGCATCTACCCGGCAGTGCACTACACAATGGGCGGACTGTGGGTTGACTACGATCTGGAAAGCTCGATTCCGGGCCTGTTCGTCATTGGCGAGGCCAACTTCTCCGACCACGGCGCGAACAGGCTCGGGGCCAGCGCCCTGATGCAGGGGCTGGCCGACGGATACTTCATCCTGCCCAACACCATCAACGACTATTTTGTCAAGAACCCGAGCACCGAAGCCATCGACGCTACCCACCCGGAGGCCGTCAAAGCGGCCGACGCGGTACGCGCACGCATCAACACTTTTCTGACGATCAACGGTGAGAGGAGCGTCGATTCGTTCCATAAAGAACTCGGCGCCATCGTGTGGGAGTACTGCGGGATGGAACGCAACGCCGAAGGACTGCAGCACGCCCTCGACCTCATCCGCGCGCTCCGGGACGAGTTCTGGACCAACGTCAAAGTCACCGGCGCCAACGAGGAACTGAACCAAACCCTGGAACGGGCCGGCCGGGTTGCGGACTTCTTCGAACTGGCCGAGCTCATGTGCATCGATGCCTTCCACCGCGTCGAGTCCTGCGGCAGCCACTTCCGCACCGAGAGCCAGACCGACGACGGCGAGGCGCTGCGCGCCGATGATGACTTCGCCTACGTCGCGGCCTGGGAATTCACCGGCGATAACTCACCTCCCACGCTGCGCAAGGAAAACCTCGAGTACCACAACGTCGAGTTGACCCAGAGGAGCTACAAATGAATGTCACCCTGCGCATCTGGCGCCAACACGACAGGCACGCTGCGGGCAGGATGGTCAGTTACGGCGTCGAGTCAATCTCGCCCGACATGTCATTCCTGGAAATGCTCGATGTCCTCAATGAACAGCTCACCGCTGCCGGGGACGATCCGGTGGCGTTTGATAACGACTGCCGCGAAGGCATCTGCGGGATGTGCAGCCTGGTCATCAATGGCATCGCCCATGGACCCGAAGGGCTCACCGCCAGCTGCCAGCTGTATATGCGCCACTTCACCGACGGCGACACCATCGACATCGAACCGTGGCGCTCGCCGTCGTTCCCGATCCTCAAAGACCTGATCGTGGACCGCAGCGCCTTCGACCGGATCATCCAGGCCGGCGGCTACATCAGCGCCCCCACCGGGGCAGCTCCGGACGCGGCGGCCATGCTGGTGCCCAAGAAGGACGCGGACCGGGCCTTCGACGCTGCCACCTGCATTGGCTGCGGAGCGTGCGTTGCCGCCTGCCCCAATGGCTCGGCGATGCTCTTCACCGGGGCTAAGGCAACCCACCTCGGTGCGCTCCCGCAAGGCCAGCTCGAGCGCAACTCCCGCGCACTGGCCATGGTCAACCAGCACGACGCCGAGGGCTTCGGCGGCTGCACGCAAATCGGTGAATGCACGGCAGTGTGCCCGGTGGGAATCCCGCTTGATATGATCTCGCGCCTCAACGGCGACGTGCTGTCCGCATTGCGCAGCGACAACGGCTGACCCCGCACCCGCACGCCGCGAAGCAGCCCACGGTCTGCCAGCATCGGATCATCACCTTATGGTTGCCGCGCCGGGAACCGTATGACTTAAAATCGTCAGGGCCTCCGCCGTGCCCGCACAGGCGGAGTCAGACCGGCATCCAGCATCGCGATCAGATCCACCACGCATGGGACACCTGTGAAGTCCTGGCGCAGCGGACAGTTTCGCCGCCGGCTCGCGTAGACATACGACGACGAAGCTAAGCGTCATTCCTGCGCGGCAAGTTCGTGCCTGCTCAGGTTCAGGTACACCTTGCCCTCCTCGATGTGGTCGATGACGTCGGCTGCAGCATAGGTGTTACTGGTCCAGAAACCGTGGCCCCGGATCTTAATGTAGCCCGCCAGGAAGAGCCTGCGGGCCATCTCCTCGGGTACTTTCGGTTCCGACCCGATCATGGAATTCAGTCCGTCGAGAAGCACACTCTGCCTGGCAGCGGCGTACGTCACCTCGAAAGCCTCAGCTTTCGGATTCGGCGGTACGACGTGCTCGACTTTTCCAATTTCCATGCCGGTCGAATCCACCACCCGCATGCCCTTCGCGACCGATTCAAAAATGCTCATGCCCGTCCTCCTGTACTCGGCTGCGTTGCCTTCCTGTCAGCGTAACCCCCGCACCACCGAAATCCGCTCCCCGCTGCCTGCACCCGTTCGACATTTCTGTCCCCACCCGAAGGCAGACGACCTGAATCGATGCCGCGCAATTTTGGGGGCTGCTTCACGCTCGCCGCTCGAAGAGGTCAGAGACCACCTCAATGGTTTCAGAGAGAGCAAGAACCGAATCTCCGGCCCGCAATTGCGTCCCGCCACGGACCTGGACGAGATGTCCGTCGCGGCGGACCATGCTGATCCAGCCGTCTTCGCCCAGCGCCAGGTCAGCGATTGTCACCCCGTCAGCAGCGGAACCCTCGGCAACGACAAACCGGTGCAGGCCGTGCGGTTCATCCCTGAACCGCATTCCCAGAGCCCATGGCTGCTGCTCCACCCGACTCATCGGCACCCGGAATGTGGACGCCAGGTAAGGCACCAGGCCCCCCTGAAGGACAACCGAGATAAGTACGACGATGAAAATGATCGAATACAGGGCTTGGGCGTGTTCGGCACCGGACCCGAGGATATACATACCCAGCAGAATCGGCACAGCACCTTTCAGCCCGGCGAAAAGAATAAATGCCCTCTCCCCCAGCTTGAGCCTGATCCTGACAGACAACAAGCCAACCAGAACCGGTCGGATGATAAGGATCAGCAGCCCTGCCAGGGCAAGACCGATCAGTACCACTCCCGAGCTGAGGACGTCGCGAAGTGAGACACTCAATCCCAATACGGCGAACGCGACAATTTCCGAGATACTGGCAATACCGGAGGTAAAGCGCTCGATCTCCAGTTTGTAAGGGGCCCGGGAATCACCAACGATGATCCCTGCCAGGAAGACGGCGAGAAACCCCGACCCGTCAAGCACGGTGGCCGCCGCATAGATAAAAGCGGCGCAGGCGATCGTCCGTACCGAATGGAGTGACTCGTTCGGCAGGCCAACATGGCGCATCAGGTTCATCAGCCCATAGCCCCCGAGGACCCCGACAACGGCGCCGACCCCCATCTGCAGGAAGAATTCGCCCACGCCTCCGGCGACCTCTGACAGGCCACCGCCTCCGGCGGCAAGGAGACTGGCCATCAGGGCAATGCCGACAGGATCGTTCGCACCCGACTCTCCTTCGAGGATCGTTCCGCTGCGGCCGGCGATTTCACGGCCTCCGAGGACTGAAAAGACCACCGCGGGGTCCGTGGGTGAGAGAGCCGCACCCAACAGCAGCGACGCCCGCCAGTCAAACCCGAAGAAGTAATGGGCGGCAGCGGCAAGGGCCGCCGCCGTCAGAGCCGTCCCGGCAACTCCGATCCAGACGATCGCGGACGAGGCGCTCCGGAAGCGTCTCCAACCAATATGCATTCCACCGTCGAACAGAATAAAGACCAGGGCCACCGTGACAATACGCTCGTCAACTTTGGTCGGCACCTGGCTAAGGACCGGGAAGACGTCCGATGCGACCGCTGCAACGACGAGGAAGAGCGCCGGAGCGGGAACGCGTATTCGCTGACCCAGGCGGTTCGACGCGACTGCCACCATCAAGGCTGCCGCCACCAGGAGGATGACAAGACTGAACGGCTCTACATCAGGCACAGTCGAAGCCTACTCTCCCGGCACGGACCCGGCCCCCGGCCTGGCGGTGAAGAACCTGATGATCATGCCACTGTGCATGAGGAACCAGTAGACCGGGCAGTCGGGGGTGCAGATGAGGCGCGGGAAAGAACACAAAGGCCATCAGCGCCATCCAGCCGAACAGACGGACTTCGAACGCTGACAGGGAAAGACTGACAGGGAGAGGATGTCGGCCAAAGCCGCCCGGGCAAGTACGTTCACCCAAGTAGGGGACGTAAGTTGTTCTCCGCCGCTGATAAGCAAGGATAGTCCTAACCGGGATTCTGCTCGAGGGTATTGACGATGTACGTCAGCTGTTCGTCGGTAAAGGCGCCCGCATGTCGCACGGGCAGCTTTCCGCCGGGCCTGATGATGGCAGTGAACGGCAGCCCTGGGATCTGGTATGCCCCTGCAGCGGCGCCCTTTGCAGCGGTAAGCAGTGGATATGTTATTCCGCTCTTGGAGGCCAGGGCCACAGTTGTCGACGCATCGTTGAGCAGTGCAAGAGAAAAGTTGGGGGCAGGAGTGTTCAGTTCAGCGGAGTCGGAGCCCGACGGCGGTCGTACCCCCGGGAGACGGAAGCCTTAATCGGGGCCCGCGGCCGGCGATCGTGAAGACGCCGGCGACGATCATCGCTAGTCCAACCACCATCAGCAGCCAGGGCAGCGCTCCGGTGGCCAGCACGGCGCCGCTTTGCAGGAACAGACCCAGGGACCCGAAGGTGATGACGAACCCCGCGCTCATGCTGGCACCGCACCGCAGTGCGCCGGCTAGTCGCACCGCCTTGGGACCGGGCCGGGCACCGACAAAAAGTGCCAGGTACGCGGGAAGCATGGGAAAACCACAGGGGTTCACCGCGGCAACGAGACCGAGCGTGAAGGCGTAGATGATCAGAGATGAGCCGGTGGCCAGCTGGTTCATCTCAGGGCCTGCTGCCGTTGCGGGGGTTCAGGGCCTGCAGGTATTCGTTGTAGTTCTCCAGCTCCGTGTCTTCCCCGCGTCCGAGCCGCCGCTCCGAAGCCCGGGCAGCGCGGCTGTCTGATTTTTGCCACTTGAAAACAAGGGCGCCAAGCACGATAAGTGTCGGCAGTTCTGTAAAGGCCCAGGCAATGCCGCCACCCGTAGCCTGGTCGGCCAGCGGCGAAAGGTGCCAGGCTGGCATGCCCCCGGAATAGAAGCGAACCAGCAGGGTGCTGGACATCATGACCACGATCCCGAAAAACGCATGGAACGGAGCGGTGGCAGCCAATTCCAGCACCGGCAGCACGGCTCCCGTCAACGCGCGCAGCCCGCGGGCGGATTTCCGTGGTGACGGATCAATGCCGAGCACCCCCCAAAAGTAGAGGTAGCCGATGAGCAGGAAGTGCACCAGCATCAGATTGTGGCCCCACCAGGTGCCCATCAGGTAGTCGAAGGCCGGTGTGAAATAGAGTCCATACAGACTCATGATGAACAACGCAAAAGTGACGACGGGATGGGTCAGCAACGCCGCTGCCCGGGTGTGCAGAAGCCAGAGGACTCCGCGCCGCAGCCGGCCCTTTGGACCGGAGCCGGCGGGCAATGCCCGCAGCAGGAGCGTAATCGGGGCCCCGAGGACCAGGAAAACCGGGGCAAGCATGTTCAGGACCATGTGCTGAACCATATGGATGCTGAACAGCTCCATCCCGTATCCGTCGACTCCGGTGGCCGTCACCAGCACGATGGTGACGGCACCAGCGAGCCACCAGAGGCTCCGGCCTAAGGGCCATCGGATGCCCCGGCGGAGCAGGATAAGCACACCGCAACCGTAGAGCGCCAGCAGTGCCACAACGAGCAGCGGCAACGCCGGAATGGGTTGTGGATGCCACGCCAGTACTCGCTCCAAGGTCGGTGGCCGAACGGGCATCCACATGGGCCCGCTCATTCCGGCCAAGGTCGTGCCGCCGGCGGGCACCGGCATTGCCGCGGAAAAAAGCATGCCTATATGCCCAGGATCAGGGTCTCGTCCGCGCGCGGTTCGCCCGCTGCGCGGGCAAAGGCTTCAAAGCCTGCAAGGACTGTCCCCTGTTCGGAACCGGACAGCCGGCTGAGCACCTCGGAAATCTCCTGCCGACGGGCCCGGGTGACTTCGGCGTAGATGCGCGAGCCCTCTTTAGTGAGGGAAATGATCACCTCACGGCGATTCTCGGTGCTCGCGGATCTGGCGATCAGGCCTCCGGCCACCATGCGGTCCGCGAAGCGGCTGAAACTGGACTGGTTGGCGCCCAGCCGCAGTGCTAGCTCTCCCATCCGGAGCGGCCCGAAGTTCGACAGCACCACCAGCACCCTGAACTGGGGAAGTGTGACCGAGTCCATGACCGGCGCCAGGGACCGGGCAATAACACCCAGCAGCGCCCGTGACGCAGTCAGCGATTTATCGACGACTTCATAGCCTGGTCCAACGGCCGCACCGGGCCGGGATGCGGCGGCAGCGCCGGGTGATGATAACGTCATGGTTGCTATAGTACATATATTGCACCACTTCATACATATTCCCACACAAGGAGGTTTACGTGACCGCGCTGCGTGCGACCGGCCGACGCTGGTTCCCCGGCATAAGGAGCGTCCGGACGTTGCCGATGCGGCTCGCGGGAACTTCCTATCAGTGGGTTGCGATGGCCATTCTCGTCGGTGCAGGCGCGGGACTGGCCGCCGTCGCGTTTCGCTGGCTGATCAGCACCGCCACGCTCATCTTTACCGGCACGGCGGATTACTCCGCCAGCCACGGCCACCCAGGCCATCCCTGGGCGCCTTGGCTAGGTGGTTTTTTCGTTGTCCTGGCCCCGGTTGTAGGCGGACTGATATATGGACCCTTGGTCCAGCGCTTCGCCCCCGAGGCCCGAGGCCACGGCGTCCCCGAAGTGATGTACGCCGTCAGCCAGCACGGCGGTCGGATCAAAGGACGGGTTGCCGTCGTCAAAGCGCTGGCCTCAGCTATCTGCATCGGCTCAGGAGGATCCGTCGGCAGGGAGGGCCCCATCGTCCAGATCGGCTCGGCACTGGGGTCCTGGCTCGCCCGCGTATTCCGGATGCCGGAATCCAGGGTCCGGGCGCTGGTTGCCTGTGGTGCGGCCGGTGGCATCGCCGCAACGTTCAACGCTCCGATTGCCGGGGTGTTCTTCGCCTTGGAACTCATCCTCGCCGACTTTGCCGCCGGATCCTTCGGCGCGGTCGTCCTTGCGTCGGTGACGGCCTCCATCATTGGGCGCAGCTTCCTGGGCAACGAGGCTTTCCTGAACTTGCCACGCTTCACGATCACCTCGGCCGCTGAGTACCCTTTGTTTATCCTGTTGGGCCTGCTCGCAGCGATAGCCGGCGTCGGCTTCACCAGGATCCTGTACCTGATCGAGGATTTGTTCGACTGGGCGTGGCGCGGACCGGCGTGGCTGCGGCCGGCAGCCGGCGGCGTACTTCTGGGATTGCTGCTGCTGGTCCTGCCGCAGATGTACGGGGTCGGCTATCCGGTCGTGCAGGCCGGAGTCGCCGGGTCCTACGCCATCGGGTTTTTGGTCCTTTTACTCGTAGGCAAGATCGTGGCCACCAGCCTCACGATAGGCATCGGAGGCTCGGGCGGCGTTTTCGCGCCCTCACTGTTCATCGGAGCCATGCTCGGGGCCGCGTTCGGAGAGGTCGCCGGTTTGCTGGCACCGGCACTGCACGGTCAGGTCGGGGCCTTCGCCTTGGTGGGCATGGGAGCGGTCTTCGCAGGAGCCGCACGGGCGCCGATCACCGCCGTTATCATCATGTTCGAACTCACGGGCGAGTACTCCATCATCCTGCCCCTCATGCTCGCGATCGTCGTCGCCACCGGCGTTTCAAAAATGATGAGCCAAGATACCATTTACACCCTCAAACTGCGCCGCCGCGGAATCGATCTTGAGCGGCACCCGGGCACAGAACTTTTGAGCCGGACGCGCGTTGACGCCGTCATGGACACCTCGTTTCGGGCCCTTCCGGGACATCTGAGCGTCGCGGAAGGTGCCCGGCGGCTGCTGACGGCGAAACATCCGGCCCTTCCCGTCATCGATGCAGATGGGATGCTGACCGGTATTGTCACCGTTCAGCACCTTGCGAACGTGCTGAACGACGACGACGACGAAAGGGACCGCATTCCACTCTCCGACGTCGCCGAAATGCCAGCAACGGTGCTGCCCGAGGACACTCTTCAAACGGTCCTCGGTGCCGTGCTGGGCTCCTCTTCAAACGCGGGCATTCCGGTTACAGATGCAAACGGTTCGCTGCGAGGTTGGCTGAATCAGGAAACGGTTCTGCGCATCCTTTCAAGCCCCAATGCATTACCCGCCCCGGGAGCAGAACAACGGACCGGCGGCGCCCGCCCGTCCGCTCAGCCTCGGCCGGGTCCCGGGTCCGGCGGGCAACGCACACTCGTGCGGCGAAGATTCCAAAGGCGGCCCCCTGCACAGCCCAATAATGACTCCCGTTCCGGAGCCGACATGAACAACCGCACCTCTCCCCCGCAACGGCCGCAATCCGATACTGCCCGGATCGAACGTCCGCAGGTTCACACGAACGGGGGAACGTTCCTGGTCTTCCCCGACGGCCACGTTGTCACGGTCACCAATGAAAAATATGAACAGGGCCGCCGTGCACTTGCCCGCGTCTCCCTCGCAGACCCCGTGCCGGCAGCGCTGGACCGGGCAACGGAGGATTTCCGGCGCATCGAAGAAGAATGCTTCCTCGAATTCGGACTCATTCGCCACGGCAACGAATGGGGTTTCGCCGAGCAGTCAGGACCGTAAGCGCGAAACGGTGAGATGACCGAGCGGTGCCTTCGGGATTTCCCCCGTTACCCCCCGAGGTAAGAGGACCATGGGTTGATGGTTGCCTCCGTCCCGCGATCCGTTGCGGTGACAGTACCCGAGCACCGGCGATCGACCCAGGCCGCCCGCCGCCGGGCGGGGATCCTGATGCCGCTTCCGGGCGCGACGGTCTAAACGCGCAGGCTGAGGCCAGCTACGCAGACCACCGGCGGAGTCCGGTCGAACCGGCAATCCCGGCTGGGATCACTGGCCCGAGTACGTGCTCCTTAGCTCCCGCTTGAGGACCTTCTGGCTGGGTCCCAGCGGGATTTGGTCGATGAACCGAATGACGCGCGGGTACTTGTGCTTGGCCAAATGTTCCTTACTCCACTCAATGATCTCCTCGGCGCTCGGCGGATTCTGCACGTACTGCTGTTCCAGCTTGATCACGGCACAGACTTCCTCGCCGCGCAGCTCGTCCGGCAGCCCGATGACCGCAACCTGCATCACGGCGGGGTGGCGGGCCAGTACTTCCTCCACCTCGCGCGGGTAGACGTTGTATCCGGAGCGGATGATGACATCCTTGGTGCGGTCGACGACGGTGATGAAGCCGTCGTCGTCCTTGGTTCCCAGATCCCCGGTATGGAACCAGTCGCCCGTCATGGCGGCCGCGGTGGCTTCGGGATCGTTCAGATAGCCGGCAAAGACGTTATGGCCCCGCACTACGATCTCACCGAGCCGGCCATTGGGCACGAAGTCCAGCCGCTCCGGAACGGTGTGGTCGGTGATTTGCACTTCCACGCCCCAAATCGCCGGCCCAACAGTCCCGGGCTTGACGCCGGACGCCGGCGAATTAGTGCAGACCACCGGTGATGTTTCGGAGAGCCCGTAGCCCTCGTAAATGGTGACGTCGAAGGTTGCGTTGAACTTCTCCATGACGGCAACGGGCATGGCGGCGCCGCCGGAGACGCACAGCCGCAGCTTCGGCAAATATTCCCGGTCTTTGGCCGCGGCCAGCAGCTGCATGTACATGGTCGGCACACCGTGAAAGACGTTCACATTTTCCGCCACCATCATCTCCAGGGCCGCCTCCGGGTTGAATTTAGGCAGCAGCACCAGCGTGGCGCCGAGGCGGAAGATGGCGTTCATGCTGGCGGTTTGGCCGAAGACGTGAAACATCGGCAGGCACCCGAGGGCAATGTCGTCGGTCCGGACATCATTGGCGTCCACGGCGGACACGGTGGCATTCATGACCATATTGAGCTGCGTCAGGATCGCACCTTTGGGCTTGCCGGTGGTTCCGGAGGTGTAGAAAATGACGGCCGGGTCCTCCGGGCTCCGGGGCTCATAACTGGCGACCTCCTGCGGCCCGTCCGGATCCAGCACGGTCAGGGCCGCCCGCTCGTTCTCCGGCAGCGGACCGACGGCCAGCAGCGCAATTCCGGCTTCCCGTGCGGCCGGGGCACCGGCCTTGAGAAATGCGCTGTGGCAGATAAGCAGCTTTGCGCCGCTGTCGCGCAGCACTTGGACGATCTCTTCGACAGTGAGCAGCAAATGCACGGGAACGACGACGGCGCCGACGGCCTGCACGCCGTAATAGGCCCGCGGGAACTCCACTACGTTGGGAGACATAATGCCCGCAACATCTCCGGCTGCGAGGCCGGCGTCCTTCAGCTGCGCGGCGTAGCTGCGTGCCTGCTGCCAAAGCGCGGCGTAGGAATAATGCACGCCG
>JBBSSN010000010.1:0-22862 GCA_038242035.1 Actinomycetales bacterium | reverse complement strand
GCGCAACCTTTGCCCCGCCTGTGCCGGGCCTGTGCCAGGCCCGTTGACCCTAGAAGCCGAGTTTGACCAGCTGTTTTGGATCACGCTGCCAGTCCTTGGCCACCTTGACGTGCAGGTCCAAATAGATGCGTGTTCCGAGCAACGCTTCGATCCCTTTGCGCGCAGCGCTGCCCACCTCCTGGAGCCGCGATCCTGCCCGGCCGATGATAATTGCCTTCTGCGAGGGACGCTCCACGTAGAGGTTGACCCGGACATCCAGGAACTGGTTGTCCTCTGCCCTGCCTTCGCGCGGAATAATCTCCTCCACTACTACGGCCAGGGAGTGCGGAAGTTCGTCTCGGACGCCTTCCAGCGCAGCCTCGCGGACCAGTTCGGCCACCATGACCGCCACCGGTTCGTCGGTGAGCTCACCATCGGGGTACAGCGGGGGCGACGGCGGCATGAAGCCGGCCAGCACGGTGGAGACGGTCTCGATCTGGAACCCGTCTGCAGCGGATACCGGAATGATGTCCGCCCAGCCCTGCACGCCGAGTACTTCCCGGCCCAACTGTGCCACGGCCAGCAGTTGTTCGGTCAGCGCCTGCCGGTCCACCAGATCCGTCTTGGTAACAAGGGCGACTATTGGCTTATTGCCGACATTGGCCAGCTGCTTGGCAATGAATCGGTCCCCGGGACCGATTTTTTCGTTGGCCGGAAGGCAGAAACCAATCGCGTCCACCTCGGACAGGGTTGCGGCCACCAGATCGTTGAGCCGCTGGCCCAGCAGGGTCCGAGGACGGTGCAGCCCAGGGGTGTCCACCAGGATCAGCTGGAAATCCTCCCGGTGCACGATGCCACGAATGGTGTGCCGGGTAGTCTGCGGTTTAGCGGAGGTGATGGCCACCTTCTGCCCCACCAGGGCGTTGGTCAGGGTGGATTTTCCCGCGTTCGGGCGCCCTGCCAGGACAGCGAATCCGGCACGGAAACCGCCGTACTGGTCATCGGTACCCTGCTGGCCCTTATTCTTGGACTTCGTCATGCTTTGCTCCCTGTCGCGCTGTTGTCGGCGCTGTTCCCGGCGCGGTTGCTATCGTCGTCGTGCAAGATTGCGTTGAATTCGGTGTCGGTCGTAGATTCAGTGTCCGCCGGTACCGGGGCGGTGGCAATAATATGGCTGACCCGGTTACGCCGGCCTTCCAGCCGCTGCGCGTGCAGGTGGATTCCGGACACCTGCGCTTCACTGCCAACGATGGGTACTCGGCCCAAATGTTTGGCAAGGAGTCCGCCCACGGTGTCCACTTCGTCGTCGTCCAGGTCCAGCCCGAAAAGCTCACCCAGGTCGTCGACACCCAGCCGTGCGCTGACCAGATAACGGCCTTGGCCCAGGTCCTGGACTTCCGGGGCCTCCGAATCGTACTCATCGACGATCTCCCCCACGATCTCCTCGATCAGATCCTCGAGCGTCACCAGCCCCGCGGTTCCGCCATACTCGTCGATCACGATAGCGACGTGGGTCGATTCGCCCTGGAGTTCCTTGAGAAGGTCGGTGACGAGCTTGGAATCGGGCACGTAGCGCACGGCGCGGGCAATCATTTCCACCGCTGGAGCGGTCCCGGCTTCGGCCAGCCGGTGTTCAGTGGCAACGACGTCCTTCAGGTACAGGATGCCAAGGATCTGATCCGTATTGTCACCGATGACCGGTATTCTGGAGTACCCCGAGTCCAGGAACAGCGTCATGGCCTCCGAGAGCGAGGAGCCCTTGTCAATGCCGACAATATCCGTCCGTGGCACCATGACCGAGCGCACGAAGGTGTCGCCGAGATCAAAAACGCTCTGGATCAGTTCAGCCTCATTGTCCTCGATCATCTCCGAATCGCTCGCCCGGTCCACGAACTCGCGGAACTCCTCTTCGCTGACAAATGCAGTGTCGCCGACCGGGGCACCCGGAGCCACGGTGTTTCCGAGCCGAACCAGCCAGCCGGGTACCGGCCCCAACAGCCAGCACAGAAAACGCACCAGTGCTGCGGTCCTGCCGACGACCGCAGCCGAGTGCAACCGGCCCAGCTGGCGCGGGGATACGCCGACCAAAACAAACGCGATGACGGTCATGACGGCGGTGGCAACCAGCCCGGCGAGCCAGATGTTGTCCACCAGGTTCAGAAAGAGGACCGCGACGGAGACGGCAACGGCCATTTCAAAAAAGACCCGCCAGAACCGCAGAGCATTCATATGTGTCACCGGTGCAGCCAGGATTTTCTGCAGCGAAACTCCCCGGCTGTGCGCCGCAACGGTTTCCGCATCATGGCGGGGAAAGAAGTTGAAGGCCGCATCCGCCGCGGTCAGCACGGCCGCAAAGGCAAGGAAAACAAGTCCCATAGCGGTCAACGCCAGGGTGATCACTTCATGGTCTCCCGGGGTGCTTCCTTACCCAGGAAACCGGCGAGCAGTTCGCGCTGCAGGGTGAACATCTCTTCCTTCTCCTCGGGCTCGCCATGGTCGTAACCGAGCAGGTGCAAGAGGCCGTGTGTGGTGAGCAGCAGCAGCTCTTCGGCCATCGGATGCCCGGCCGCCTGCGCCTGCTCGGCCGCAACCTGCGGGCACAACACGATGTCCCCGAGCAGACCGGCCGGAGAGGGCCGATCAGGAGTCCCCGGGCGCAGCTCGTCCATCGGGAAGGACAGCACATCGGTGGGCCCCGGCTCATCCATCCACTCGATGTGCAGCTTCTCCATCGCCTCGGCGTCGGCCAGAATGATCGACAGTTCCGCCTGCGGATGGACATAGAGCCGTTCGAGGATGAACCGTGACAGCCGGATCAGTTCCGTTTCCTCCACCGAGATTCCGGATTCATTGTTGACTTCGATGCTCATGACCGTCCGTTCGCGGCGTGGCCGCTGTATCCGCTAAGAATCTGCTCTTCGTCCCAGCGGCCGTAGGCCCTGACAATGTCGCCGACTAGCTTGTGCCGCACCACATCGGCGGCCTCAAGAAAGGAAAAATGGATATCGTCGATGCCGGTGAGTATTTTCTCCACTATCCGCAGCCCGGAACGGGCCCCGGCCGGCAGATCAACCTGGGTCACATCGCCGGTCACCACCATCTTCGAGCCGAAACCGAGGCGGGTCAGGAACATTTTCATCTGTTCCGGCGTCGTATTCTGGGCCTCGTCGAGGATAATGAACGCGTCATTGAGCGTTCTGCCGCGCATATAGGCCAGTGGCGCCACTTCGATCGTGCCGGCGGCCATCAGCCGCGGAATCGATTCCGGATCCATCATCTCGTGGAGGGCGTCATATAGGGGACGCAGATACGGATCGATCTTCTCGCTCAGCGTGCCCGGCAGAAAGCCCAACCGTTCGCCGGCCTCAACCGCGGGTCGGGTGAGGATAATCCGCGTGACTTCCTTTTGCTGCAGGGCCTGGACGGCCTTGGCCATCGCGAGATAGGTCTTTCCCGTTCCGGCCGGGCCGATCCCGAAGACAACGGTGTTGGCGTCAATGGCATCCACGTAGTTTTTCTGATTCAGCGTCTTGGGCCGGATGGTGCGGCCCCTGCTGGAGAGAATATTATGTGTGAGGACGTCAACGGGCGACGCCGCCTGGGAGTGCAGCATGGAAACCAGCTGTTCAAGCACCGCGGGGGTGACCGTTGTCCGGCGTTCCACCAGGCCCCGGACCTCTTCAAAGAGGCGCATGATCCGCGGTACGTCGGCCGCCGGGCCGGAGATTGAGAGTTCGTTGCCGCGGACGTGAAAGTCGAGCGTAGGGTACGCGGCTTCAACGAAACGCAGCGCCTCATCCTGGGCACCCAAGGACTGCACCATTTGCTCCGGCGAATCGAAGGAAACCACTTCGGTCCTGATGCCCGGCTGCGGAAACTCCACAAAGGAGGCACCGGCAGGGTGCTGCGGACGGTGGTTGCTTGCTGTTGAATCTGTCATATCGGCAGGCCGCGCCCGGCCCGGAATCTCTCCCTGACGTAGTTGACGTGTCTTCCCAACACGTTCTTCCCTTTCATCTTACGGCACCGGTTCGGACGCCCAGGGGGCCTGCACCTGAGGAACCCGCACCGGGCACGCCAACCGAAGACGCCAAGCGTCGGGGCTCACAGCTCGGGCACAGAGAATATCGGCGCGATCTCAAAAGGGTTTCGATACGGTTTCAGTTCCGCCGGAAAGCGCCCTGAGGTCAGTCCGGCCGCAGACGCTGTGCAAGGGTGGATAGGGCCCCGGCGTCGGCGGGTGGCTATGGCGGGTTTTCGCGGAAAGGATGCATCATCAGTTCTCTACCTCTGTCTGCGTCTTTGCCCCGGCAGCGTACCTCCCGCCGCAGCGCTGTGACCGGAGTCGTTGTTCTTTGTGCCGCACTGTTTCTGACCGGCTGCAGCCCGGATAGTTCGCCACCGCCGGCCGACACCACCATGCCCGCCTCGGTCGGAAGCACAGCGACCTCCCCTGTCACGGCGGCTCCGTTGGAATCCGCCCAATCTTCCGCCAAGCTCCCGGTCTATTGGCTCGGGCACAGCGGAAACGGCGTCTTTCTGTACCGTGAATTCCTTGCCGTCGAAGGTAACGGAGACCCCATACAGGCCGCACTGCTGGCCATGACGGCGGATAAGCCACTGGACGGCGACTATTTCACGCCGTGGAAAAAACCCACCAAACTCGGAGCGTCCATCTCCGCGAAGAATGTCATCACGGTGGACATTTCCGCCGATGGGTTCAGCACCAACGTCGATGAAGGCATCGCCCAGCGTGCCTTGGCCCAACTCGTCTACACGGCCACCGCGGCCGCGGCTAATGCGGGCCTCATCGTCGCCAATCAGCCCGTCCAGGTCTCGCTGCTGGTTGACGGCCACACCGACTATTTGGCTTTCGGTAAGGTCAAATTGGATAAACCGCTGGTGCGGGACAGCGGATTTGTCGCCCCGGTGTGGATCATTGATCCGCAGGCAGGCAGCACTATCAACTCCCCCGTGCTGGTCACCGGGCAGGGGATCTCCGGCACGGGAGAACTTGGCTGGCAGTTGATCAAACGCGGATCGGACGGCCGTGAAAGCCCGTACCAAAGCGGGACGGTAGCCGTGAGTACCGGCCCCTCCCAGCTGGGCGCCTTCAGCTTCAGCCTGCAACCGCCGGCCGGCTCCTATGAGTTGCGGGTCTTCCGCGTGGTTCCGACCGACCCCGCCGCTCAGGACGGCGTCGACTCAAAAATCATCACCGTCAGCTGACCTCACCAGCGGTGCAGATCAACGCTGAGCAGGGCGACGGCGGCAGGGCCGGCAGTGGACGAGCGGAGCACATGCGGGCCAAGGCGTACCGGTACCGCGCCGGCTCCGGTAAGTAGATCCAGCTCCCGGGGGCTGATGCCGCCCTCCGGCCCGACCAGAATGAGGATCTCCCGGGTGTGCCCGGGACTACCTGGTTCCAGGACAGCCGGCTGGTGACCGGCCGTTTCCCCTCGCATTAGGTCCTGTGCAGCCGGGTCCTGTGCAGCCGGGTCCTGTGCCGCTAACTCCTGCGCAGCCAGGTCCTGTGAACTCCAGTGCGCCAGGGCCGCGCTGAGCGGTTGCAGTGCTTCTTCATGAAGGACCAGAGCCAATGCCGCTGCCTGGATTTGCGGCAGCAGGGCTGTGGTTTCCACAGCCTCCGCGACGTCGGGGACCCAGGCCCGCCGGGCCTGTTTGGCCGCGGCCGTGACAGTAGCGCGCCACTTCGCCAGGGACTTTGCGGCCCGTTCCCCTTTCCACCGTACGATGGAACGCTCAGCTTGCCAGGGAACGAAGCCGTCGGCACCGAGTTCGGTGGCCGTCTCGATGGCCAGTTCGTCGCGGTCGCCCTTCGCCAGCGCCTGGACGAGCACCAGTCGAAGAAGCGGACCCGGTTCGACGCTCACACCGTCGACGAGCAGGGTCAGTTCACCGGCGCCCGCCGAGCGCACCAGACCGGTGACCCGCCGTCCGGCGCCGTCCACCAGATCGATCCGTTCACCGGCACCGAGACGTTTGACCGTGCTCGCGTGCCGGCCCTCCGCCCCGCCAAGGACAAAAACCGAACCAACGTCCAGCGCAGCGAGTTCACCGGCACCGGCGAAGAATATGGGGCTGGTCATGCGCCCTAGAGGCTTCCAAACTTATCCCGCAGCTTGGAGAACATTCCACCGCTTGTCACCAACTTGCCCTCGCTCACCTGCTCGCCGCGCAGCGTTGCCAGCTGCTTGAGCAGATCCTGCTGGGCAGCGTCAATCCGCACCGGCGTTTCGACATTGATGTGGACTTTAAGGTCCCCCCGGCCGTAGCCGCGCAGGTGCGTCACACCCAGGCCCCGCAGCAGGATGACTTCACCGGACTGCAGACCGGACTTGACGCTGATCGGCTGCTCGCCGTCGAACGTCTCCAGGGTTAGTTCAGTGCCCAGCGCGGCCGCCGTCATCGGCACGCTCAAGGTCGCGTGCAGATCATCGCCGTCGCGCAGGAACGACGGATCATTGTTGACCTTGATTTCCACGTACAGATCGCCGGCCGGTCCGCCGGCAGGACCGGCCTCGCCCTGGCCGCCGAGCTGGATCCGCGTACCGGTTCCCACACCCGCGGGAACCTTGATGGTCAGTGTGCGGCGGCTGCGCACCCGGCCCTCACCATTGCATTCATTGCAGGGGTCCAAAATCATGGTGCCAAATCCCTGGCAGGATCCGCACGGCGCCACCGTCATGACCTGGCCGAGGATGGAACGCACCGGACGCTGTACCTGGCCGGCGCCGTGACAGATGTCGCAGGTGGTGGGATGCGTGCCGGGCTGGCAGCAGCTGCCGTCGCAGGTGGGGCAGACGACGGCGGTTTCCACCTCGATCTTCTTATTGACCCCGAAAACAGCGTCGCGCAGGTCGATCCTGATGTTGATCAGCGCATCCTGGCCCCGACGGGTCCTGGGGGCCGGCCCGGACTGCCCGGAACCGCCGAAGAAGGTCTCGAAGATGTCCTGAAAGGCAAAACCCTGGCCGCCGAAGCCGGCACCCGAGCCGCTGTCCGTACCGTTTTCGTTTCCGGTCGTGTCGTAGATGCGTCGCTTCGCGGGGTCGGAGAGCACCTCGTAGGCATGGCTGACATTCTTGAAACGGTCCTGGGCGTCGTCCCCCTCGGCCACGTCGGGATGGTACTTACGGGCCAGTTTGCGGTAGGCCTTCTTGATTTCCTCGCCGGTGGCATCCCGGGACACGCCCAGTGCGTCGTAATGGTTACTCAAGTTCTCTGACTTTCTCTGTTGTCCTCTGTCCGGCCGGCTGCGGGCACCTCACGGTGCCGCACTCGGGCCAGACCTTATCTGTGTGTATGTATGTATGTGTGTATGTATGTCTGTATGTGCGTTTGTGTTTCTGGCCGGTGCGCCTTAGCCAGCCAGGATCCGGGAAAGATAGCGGGCCACCGCCCGCACCGCCGCCATCGTGTTGGGGTAGTCCATTCGGGTAGGGCCCAGCACGCCGATCTTCGCCAGCGCGTCGGGTCCGTAGCCGGTTGCCACCACCGACGCCTCCACCAGAGCATCGTGCGGGTTTTCCCGTCCGATGCTCACCGACACGCCCCGGGCGTCCTGGGCCATGTCGGCGAGCAGTCTCAACATCACGACTTGTTCCTCCAGTGCGTCCAGCACCGGGCCGATGCTCAGTGGGAAGTCGACATTGGACCGGGCCAGGTTGGCGGTTCCCGCCATGACAATGCGGTCTTCGCGGGCGGCAACTGCCAGCTGGGCGAGAGCGGCGGCCAGCCGGAGACCGGCCTGTCTCGTTTCCCGCGACAGGCCCCCCGGGACCGCCGCCAGGGCCGCCGGCAACGCAGTTAATTCGACCCCCAGCACTGCGGCCAGAAAATTGCCGCGCAGCTGGGCCAACGTCGGTTCATCCAACTGCTGGCCGACGTCAATGACGCGCTGATCGACCTTACCCGTGCCCAGGATCAGCACAATCAGCACCTGGTGCGGGGCGAGCAGGACAAATTCAATATGCCGCACCGTGGCCGACGTGGTCCGCGGGTACTGTACGACGGCGACCTGATTCGTCAGTTGCGCGAGGGTGCGGACGGTGCGGTCCAGGATTTCATCTAAATCATCGGAGCCGTCCAGCAGCGCCTGGATAGCGCGCCGTTCCGCGGCCGAGAGGGGTTGAACGGCCGAAATCCGGTCCACGAAGAGCCGGTAGCCCTTATCCGTCGGAATCCGTCCCGAGCTGGTGTGCGGAGCCGTGATCAGACCGTCTTCCTCCAGCGCCGCCATATCATTGCGGATGGTCGCGCTGGAAACCCCGAGATGATGGCGCTCGACCAAAGCCTTGGACCCGACGGGTTCGCGCGAATGGACGTAGTCCTCGACGATCGCCCGCAATACCTCAAGTTTGCGCGGTTCGCTCATCAACCCACCTCCACCCGGTCCGGTTAGTTAAAGCCGCGCATTCACCCATCGCGGCCGACATTAGCACTCTACGTGTCCAAGTGCTAAGTCTAATACTTTCGCTGCCGGGCCTGCAGCAGGGGCTGTCAGCACTCGCTGTGAGCACAAGCGGGCAGTCGGCGCGGGCAGCCGGCGCGGGCAGCCGGCGCGGGCAGCCCCTGCTGTGAGGATGGGGTTGTTAGCATGGGAGCTCCGCGAT
This sequence comes from Actinomycetales bacterium, assembly GCA_038242035.1. GTDB lineage: Bacteria > Actinomycetota > Actinomycetes > Actinomycetales > Micrococcaceae > Arthrobacter_M. Next base: position 14,247 of record JBBSSN010000010.1, on the reverse strand, counting down.
GAGAGGTACGTGCCGTGAGTTATGACCAGTGGGGTCCGCAGGACCTTTCCGCCCACGTCAAGACTGCCCTGCCCCAGGTTCCGGCCACCGCGGGGCTTGTGCTGGAGGACGTGCAGAGCGGCTGGGTGGGCGCAGTGCTGCGGACCGAGAAATCCGGCGGCATGCATATTCTCGTCCTTGAGGACCGCCGGGGGAAGACGAAATCCTTTCAGCTAGGTTTCGGTTTTTTACTGGAAGGACGCCCCGTCGAAATGGTCGCCCCGGGGACCAAAAAAACCATGACCAACATAACAGCGACGCGGACGGCTTCCGGCTCGGTCCGGGTCACCGGGATGCGTGCGCAGGTTGCGAAGGCGAGCCGGATCTGGGTGGAAGGCAAGCACGACGCCGAATTGGTCGAGAAGGTCTGGGGAGACGATTTGCGCGTGGAGGGAATCGTCGTGGAACCACTTCACGGCGTCGATGACCTTGCCGGCGCCATCCGGGCCTTCTCCCCCGGTCCCGGCCGCAGGCTCGGTATTCTGGTTGATCACCTCGTCCCTGGCTCCAAGGAGTCCCGGATAGCTGCCGATGCCATGCGGGTGCCGGGGGCCAGAGATAATGTGCTCATTGTGGGGCATCCCTATGTGGATGTCTGGCAGGCCATCCGCCCGCAGGTGCTCGGCATCCAGGCCTGGCCGCAGGTGCCCCGCGAGTTGGAGTGGAAGGTGGGAATCCTGCAGTTCTTCGGCTGGCCGCACCGGACGCCGGCAGATGTCGCGCTGGGCTGGCGGAGACTGTTGGGAAAGGTCAGCAGCTACGCCGATCTTGAGCCGGCACTGCTGGGGCGGGTGGAGGAAGTGATCGATTTCCTGACTGTTCCAGTATCCTAGGAGGAAGTAACGAGCATCCGCTCGGCCAATCTGAGATAGAGGAAACAGCCAGTGGCTAAGACAGCACACGGCAGCGGCGGTAACGGAGACGACGGCGGCGGCACCAGCACTTCCGGATCCAAGCCAGCTGCCGATCGCCGGGAGACTGCCCAGTACTACGCTGTCCCGGCCAGCGCGCCGGCATTGACGCCCGCCGAAGACAGGCAGTGGGCGTTCATGGCCCACTGTGGCGGAATTCTCGGTTTCATCCCGTCGCTGATTATCTATCTGGTCTTCAGGGACCGCGGACCATTCACCGCTCAGGAATCCAAAGAGGCACTGAACTTCACCGTTCCGCCGACGATTGTGGCGGCCGTGGCAAACATCATCGCTGTTGTTTTATCCGGCGTCTCACCCCCGGCCGGTACCGTCTTCGCCTTCCTCGCGGTGGGGATCTGGATTTTCCTCGCCATCTACTCGGTCATTGCCGCCGTGCAGGTTAACCGCGGCCAGCCCTACCGCTATACCTTGAGTCTTCGCCTGATCCACTGACCGTGACTGTCCACTGACTGTGACTGTCCACTGATCGTGATTGTTCCCACGGGGCACGGCCCCGCGTTAGTCCGGAAGCAACCGTCGCACTACGGCGTCCGCCAGCAGCCTGCCCCTGAGCGTGAGCTGCACCCGCCCGGCGAACGCAGCCCGGGCGTCTATCAACTCATCGGCGATCAGCTGGGCCATGGAGCGCCGGGCCCCTGCGGACAGCGAGTCCGCCCGGATGCCGCCGGACAGTCGCGTCAGCAGCATGATCCTTTCCATCTCGCGGGTTTCGGCGTTCAGCGTCTCCCGTCCGGCGGCCGGCGAAAGTCCCCGGGCCAGACGTCCCACGTAGGCCGTGGGATGTTTGACATTCCACCAGCGGACTCCGCCGATGTGCGAATGCGCCCCCGGACCGATCCCCCACCAGTCGTCCCCGTGCCAATACGCCAGGTTGTGCCGGCAGGCGTCCTCCGGTGTCCGTGCCCAGTTGCTGACCTCATACCAGGCCAGTCCAGCAGCTTGAAACAATTCGTCCGCCAGCGTGTACTTGGCGGCATGGTCATCATCCTCGATGCCGGGGACCTGGCCACGCCGGATCTGGGCGGCTAGCTTGGTACCGTCCTCGACAATGAGCGAATAGGCGGAAATGTGGTCCGGCTGATAACTCAGAGCCGTCCGTACGGATGTCGCCCAATCCTGTTCGGACTCCCCCGGCGTTCCGTAGATCAGATCCACACTTACCTTGAGTCCGGCGTTCCGGGCCCATTCAATGGCCTGCGGGACCCTGGCCGGTTCATGCGTGCGGTCCAGGACCTGCAGAACGTGCGGGACGGCCGACTGCATGCCGAAGGAGACACGGGTGAAACCTCCATCGGCGAGTTCCTGCAGGGAGTCGGGGCTGACCGAGTCAGGATTGGCTTCGGTGGTAATCTCGGCATCGTCGGACACCCCCCACGCGTCGGTGGCGGAACGCAACACCGAAACGAGGTCACGGGCGGGCAGTAACGTCGGGGTGCCCCCGCCAAAGAATACGGTACCCAATTTCCGCTCCGGCAGGCCGGACTCCTGCATCGCCCGGGCGGCGAAGGTCACTTCCGAAGCAGCCGTAGCGGCGTAGGCGTCCTGCGACGCGCCGCCGCCAAGCTCCGTTGCTGTGTAGGTATTGAAATCACAATAACCGCAGCGCACGGCACAAAACGGAATATGCGCATACAAGCTGAACATGCGCCCAGCGGCGCCGTGTACCGCCTGCTCCGGAAGAACGCCGTCGCCCGGTGCCGGATCGCCAAGAGGCAGTGCGCTAGGCATGACGGCTTTCCGATTGACCTGTCACTTTTTCGATTTGTCCTTGGACTCATCCGAGGACAGCGCGGCAATGAATGCCTCCTGTGGAACCTCGACCCGGCCGACCATTTTCATCCGCTTCTTACCCTCTTTTTGCTTCTCCAGCAGTTTGCGCTTACGCGTGATGTCACCGCCGTAGCACTTGGCCAGCACATCCTTACGGATCGCACGAATACTCTCGCGCGCAATGATGCGGGCCCCGATGGCCGCCTGAATCGGGACCTCAAACTGCTGACGGGGAATGAGCTCACGCAGCTTGCCGGTCATCATCACGCCGTATGCGTAAGCCTTGTCACGGTGTGTGATGGCGCTGAAGGCATCCACCTGCTCGCCCTGCAGCAGGATGTCCACCTTGACCAGGTCCGAGACCTGGTCGCCGTCGGCCTTCCAATCCAGCGAGCCGTAGCCGCGGGTTTTGGACTTGAGCAAATCGAAGAAGTCGAAGACAATTTCCGCCAGCGGCAGCCGGTAGCGGATCTCCACCCGGTCCTCGGAGAGGTAGTCCATGCCGCCCATAACGCCGCGGCGCTGCTGACACAGTTCCATGATCGCGCCGACAAATTCCGTGGGTGCCAGGATCGTGGCCGCCACCATCGGCTCGCGGACCTCGGCGATCTTGCCCGTGGGATACTCGCTGGGGTTGGTCACCGTGAGGACTTTCTTATCCTCCAAAGTGACTTCATATTCCACGTTAGGGGCTGTCGAAATCAGGTCCAGATTGTACTCCCGCTCCAGCCGTTCACGGGTAATTTCCAGGTGCAGCAGGCCCAGGAAGCCCACGCGGAAACCGAAACCCAGCGCCGCGGATGTCTCCGGCTCATACACCAGTGCCGCATCATTGAGGGTGAACTTCTGCAGCGCGTCCCTCAGCACCGGATAGTCGGTGCCGTCGAGGGGGTACAGACCGGAAAACACCATGGGCTTGGGGTCCTGGTAACCGCCGAGGGACTGCGCGGCCGGTTTGTGCAGGGTGGTCACCGTGTCACCGACCTTTGACTGCCGGACGTCTTTGACGCCGGTAATCAGGTAGCCCACCTCACCAACGCCCAGGCCCTGGCATACGGTAGGTTCGGGGGAACTGACCCCGATTTCCAGAAGCTCATGGGTGGCCCGGGTTGACATCATCTGGATGCGTTCACGCGGTTTCAGGTGCCCATCCACCACCCGTACGTACGTCACCACGCCGCGGTAGGTGTCATACACCGAATCGAAAATCATGGCGCGGGCCGGAGCGGCAGGGTCCCCGACCGGGGCCGGAATGTCCCGGACGATCTGATCCAAGAGGGCCTCGACACCCATGCCGGTCTTGCCGGAAACCAGCAGGACGTCTTCGGGCTCCCCGCCGATCAGATTCGCGATCTCCGCGGCATACTTTTCCGGCTGCGCCGCCGGCAGGTCGATCTTGTTCAGCACCGGGATGATGGTCATGTTGTTTTCCATCGCCAGATACAGGTTCGCCAGAGTCTGCGCCTCGATGCCCTGCGCGGCGTCCACCAGTAGGATGGCGCCCTCGCAGGCCGCCAGAGACCGGGAGACCTCATAGGTGAAGTCCACGTGGCCGGGCGTGTCAATCATGTTCAGGCAGTAAGCGGTTCCGTCCATTTCCCACGGGACGCGGACCGCCTGGGACTTAATCGTGATTCCGCGCTCCCGCTCAATGTCCATTCGGTCCAGATACTGGGCCTTCATATCGCGTTGTTGCACGGCACCGGTCAGTTGCAGCATCCGGTCCGCCAGGGTGGATTTCCCATGGTCGATGTGGGCGATGATGCAAAAGTTCCGAATAATCGCCGGATCGGTGGCAGCGGGCACCGGGGCGGTGCGGGCCATGGGGGACACTCGCGTTCCTAACTGTTGGACGGGGACGGGGCCGGTGCTGCTCTGGGCCGATCACATCAGCCGATCGGATCCGCACCACGGGCACCCTAACAGTCTCCCACGGGATGCTTCCCGGTGGCGCATCCAGCCGGCTCCGCTGAAAGTTGCCGTTCTTCCGGCGCAAGCGGCGGGCACCCTGTACTTCCGGTCGGAGGGGGTCCTAGCATGGGCAAATCAGATGCCGCGCAGTGCGGGTCCGCAAGCGGAGCGAGCAAAGGCCTCAATCATGACACGTGTTGATCTTCCGGAACCCGTCGTCCGGCCGGCTGATCCGGCCGCTCCCGTCCCGCATTTAGACGCTGCGGCGCTCGAAAAAGCCCTGCGTGAACGTGTGGACGGGGAAGTCCGCTTCGACGCAGGATCCCGGGCCGCGTATTCCACGGACGCCTCCAACTACCGCCAGCTTCCGGTGTGCGTGGTGGTCCCGCATACCGTGGAGGCGGCTGCGGAGACCATGCTGGTCTGCCGGGATTTCGACGCACCGGTCCTGTCCCGGGGCGGCGGTACAAGCCTAGCGGGGCAGTGCACCAATGCCGCCGTCGTCGTCGACTTTTCCAAGTACTGCACCCAACTGCTCTCCGTCGACGTCCAAGACCGCAGCTGCTGGGTTGAACCGGGCCTTGTCCTGGACGAACTCAATGCACAGCTGGCGGCGCACGGCCTTGAATTCGGGCCCGAACCGGCCACCCACAATCACTGCACTCTCGGTGGGATGGTCGGCAATAATTCCTGCGGCGCCACGGCGCAGCGCACGGGCAAAACGGTGGACAACACGCTGGCCCTGGAGATCATGCTGCCGGACGGCACCCGAATGGAAGTGTCTGCCACGGATGATCAGGAATACGCTGACATAGTCCGCTCGGGCGGGCGTCGGGCCGAGATTTACCGTCAACTACGGACCCTGCGCGATACGTACGGCGACGACGTCCGGGCCGCCTATCCGGACATTCCGCGCCGCGTCTCCGGCTACAACCTCGATTCCTTACTGCCGGAGAACACGTTCAATCTGGCGCAGGCGCTGGTCGGTTCGGAGAGCACCTGCGTTCTGGTGCTCCGCGCAAAGCTGCGGCTCATGCCGGTGGTCCGCGCCCGGTCAGTGGTGCTGCTGGGCTACCCCGACGCAGGCAGCAGCGGCGACGATGTACCGGCAGTGCTGAAATACGACCCGATCGCACTGGAGGGTTTCGATTCCAAAGTCATCAGCTACCAGCAGACGAAGGGTCTCAACCCGACCGCGATCCAGGATCTGCCCGAGGGCCAAGGCGCCTGGCTGCTGGTCCAGTTCGGCGCGGACACCCCGGAGCAGGCCGCGGCGGCCGCGCACACTTTTGCACAGGCAGCGCAGCAATTCGGGTCCGGACCTACCGTGACGGTGTACGACGACGACGCTCATCAAGAACAGATCTGGCAGGTCCGCGAGGCGGCCCTTGGAGCAACCGCGCAGGTGCCGGGACTTGCGAATATGTGGTCCGGGTGGGAGGACTCCGCTGTGGCACCCGAGCAGATCGGCCGATACCTTCGGGAACTGCGGAAGCTTTACCAGGAGTTCGGCTACGACACCGCGTCCCTGTACGGTCATTACGGGCAGGGCTGCGTGCACACCAGGATTCCGTTCGACCTGGTTACCGCCGCCGGTGTGGCCAAGTTCCGTGAGTTTATGGAACGCGCCGCCCGTCTGGTGGTTTCCCTGGGCGGATCCCTCTCCGGGGAGCACGGCGACGGGCAATCCCGGGCCGAGCTGTTGCCCATCATGTACGGGCCCGGGCTGATCCGCGCGTTTGCCCAGTTCAAGGCCATTTTCGACCCGGACAACCGGATGAACCCCGGGAAAATCGCCGCGCCGTACCGAATTGATGAAAATCTTCGGCTGGGAACGGACTACCAGCCGGCACAGCTGAAGACGCACTTTGCCTTTCCAGCAGACGGCGGAAGTTTTGACGCCGCCGTGCTGCGCTGCGTCGGAGTGGGCAAATGCCGCCGGCACGAAGGCGGTGTCATGTGCCCGTCCTACATGGTGACCCGCGAAGAGGAAGATTCCACTCGAGGCAGATCCCGCGTGCTGTTCGAAATGTTGCAGGGCCATCCGGACTCGCCCATCCAGGACGGTTGGCGCTCCACCGCGGTGCTCGACGCACTGGACCTGTGCCTGGCCTGCAAGGGGTGCAAGAAAGACTGCCCGGTCAACGTGGACATGGCCACCTACAAAGCGGAATTCCTCAGCCACCACTATGCCGGACGACTGCGCCCGCTGGCGCACTACTCAATGGGCTGGCTCCCGGTCTGGGCGCAGCTGGCCAGCCGGCTTCCGCGGGTCATTAACGCACTCTCCCAGGCGCCCGGCCTCTCCCGCCTGGCACTAGCCGCGGCCGGTGCTGCACCCCAGCGCCGGATCCCGCAGTTTGCACCGCAGACCTTTCAAGGCTGGTATCAGCAGCGCGGCCCGCGCGGCAGCGGGCATCGAGGCCAGGTGGTGCTGTGGCCGGACACCTTCAGCAACTCCTTCCATCCGCACGTAGCGCAAGCGGCGGTGGAAGTCCTCGAGGCTGCGGGCTGGGAAGTAGTGGTCCCGGAGGAAGCGGTCTGCTGCGGCCTGACCTGGATCTCAACGGGTCAACTCGACATTGCCAAAAAAGTGCTCCAGCGCACCGTACACGTCCTCTCCCCCTATCTGCGCGCGGGAACCCTGGTCCTGGGCCTGGAGCCGTCCTGCACGGCGGTCTTCCGCTCCGACGCCACGGAGCTCTTCCCGCATGATGCCGACGTGCAGCGCCTGCGCCAACAAACGGTCACCTTGGCCGAACTGCTCACCGAACACAGCCCGGGATGGCAACCTCCCGCGCTGGCACGCCATGCGCTGATCCAGACGCACTGCCACCAGCACGCGGTGATGGGGTTCGAGGCGGATCTGTCACTGCTGCAGAAGATGGGAGTCGACACGGAGGTGTTGGACTCCGGCTGTTGCGGGTTAGCCGGAAACTTTGGCTTCGAGAAGGGTCACTATGACGTCTCCGAGGCCTGCGGCGAACGCGTGCTTTTCCCGGCGCTGCGTGCGGCTGCGACCGATGACGTCGTGCTGGCGGACGGGTTCAGCTGCCGGACCCAAATTGAACAGGGCGACGCCGGCGGGCGCGAGGGCATGCATCTGGCCGAACTGCTGGCCGCGGCTCTGCACGGAGATCCGGCCGGCGGCGGCGAGGAGCCGGAAAGTGCCTACGCGCAGCGCCACCGCGCATCCCGGCAGGACTCCTACGTGGCGGTCGCCGCCGTGGTTCTCCTAACGGCAGGCGCTCTTGCAGCCGCCGCAGCGGCACTAACGCGGCGATGGACGTCGTGAGCGTCGTTAAAACTCACGACGCCGGTGCCCGCAGTTTGCGCAGTACGGCCGGGGCCGGCAAGCCCAGCAGCCGAAAGTGGATGCCGGGCATTTGAAGGCCTTCCGGGTCGGCCTGATCGGGGCGTTGGGCGTTGGAGCCGACCTCCTCATTTGGAGTGCCTTTGCGTCGCTGGCGACTGTGCTCAGCTACCTTGGGATCGCCTTGTTTATTGCGCTCGGTCTGGACCCAATCATCGGCTGGCTCGAACACCCGCATCTGCCTCGACCTGCCGCCGTCGCCGTCGTCCTGATCCCACTGTTCGTCCTTATGTCCGCCTCGGTGCTGTCGTATATTCCGCAGCTGATCGCGCAAGCCAAGGCGCTGATCTCCCGGCTATCGGGCATTTTTATTCAGGCCGCGGACACCGGATGGGTCAGCAGCGTGGAGCAACTGCCTGCCGGCTGCATTGACGTCAATGCACTCGTGAAGAGCGTCGGCGGCTCCTACAGCAGACCTGCAAATCTGATGACACCGGGATGAGGAATTCTCGCGGTCGGCAGCGGAATTGCCAACGGTCTCACAGGCATTCTCATCGCCGTGGTACTCGCCCTGTATTTCGTCATCACGCTTCCGACGATGAAACGCGCCACTTAGGGGTCGCTTCAGAAAACGGAAAAAATCGTACGCTAAGGCCGCGTCGAGGCGGGTAGCCACTGGGCCGCAGCTTGTCGATGGAAGCTGGCCAAAGTCCGTCCGTTTACGGAACGGTGACCGGACAAGTCAATCGCGGCTAATGCCATGTTCCAGTCGGAACGGAGCATGGACATGACGATGGCATCGACGTACTCGGAATCAAATTTTAGTGCTGCCCGTCTGCGCCCTTCGTAGACAAATCCGCATTGTTCATAGACATGTAGAGCCCTCGGATTGAACGCATACGCGTCCAACTCGATTCGGTTCAGGCTTGTGGTCCGGAATGCGTGGTCGAGGACCATGCGGGTTGCTTCGGAACCTATCCCACGATCACGACCATGGGGCCCAATCAAGATGCCGAAGTTGCAGGCGTCGTTGGGCTCATTCACCTCGTTTAACACGACCTCGCCCACGCACATGTCTGCCACCCGGTCCACCACAGCGAGGTCGAGCCGATCGGCTTGGTCCGCACGGGGCTCATACCATCGCCGTGTAGCCCTGTCCAGTCGCGGGGATCGACGCCCCGCCTCCGCGGTCGTGTGCACAGAGCCGGTGAAGCGGAGCATCTCGGGGTCAGCAAGGATCGACCCCATCGCCTGGATGTCAACCGGCGTGAACGGCCGAAGCGCCGCACGCCCTCCTTCTATCATCGGTTTGATCGCGAAGATGCCAGTCAGACTCATCCCTCCATCGTGCCTCGATGAGATTGACCTCGGCGCTCCGCTGTCCCAGGCCCTCGGGCGCCGCCCGTTGCAGACGTGGGGCGGGCACAATCGAGGGCGAGATCAGACCAACAGATCGGGGTCGTCGGACCCGACTGGCAACCAAGCCGTGACGAAGAGTGTCCGGACTGCTGGATGGTTTCCCACTTTGAGGACAGGTGGCGGGACGGAGGACATCGCCTCACCTCACCATGCGGGCGGATTTCATGTTCTCCCACTGCTTCTCAATTTTTTTCGCACCGTCGAGGGTGAATCCGTTGCGATGGTAGAAGGCGATCGCGCGCGGATTCTCGCTCGCGACCCAGAGCATGCAGGGTTCGGTGCCAACCGATGCGTCGAGAAGACCTTGCCCAGCACCGCTTCCGTAATGGGCCGACAGCAGATAGAGCGTGCGGAGCTCCAGGGCTCGGGGCGGATTCTCCTCTCGTGGCTGGCTGGCGGTCGCTATGCCCACAATGTGGGTCTCGTCCTCGGCAACCCATGCTGCTGTTCCTGCTTCGAGACCACGACGGTAACCCTGCGCCAGATCGTATTCAGAAAGCGACGCAAGAAAGGTCGGCGAAAGAAGAAGCGGATACGCCTCCCGCCATGACACGACGTTCACATGCGCCATACCGATTGCGTCGTCGACTACCGCTTTGCGCACCCTCAACATAAGAAGAGGATACTTGCCACGGTTCCTTCATCAGCAGAAGGGAGGGGTAGCCGCAAAGACAAGAAGCGCAGAAATTAGCAGTCGCGGGCGTCGGTGAGTCGCAAAACCATAAGGGCTTCTACTCAGGTCATGTCTAATGGGTGAGTGGATATTCGCCCCTGCACACTCGACGACCTCGATGCCCTTTGCTCGCGCTGGGAGGCTCCCGGGGGCGTGCACGAGTCGCACCACGCCCGTCAGATGGCCGATCACACGACGTACCTGATCGTATGGAAGGGTGACGAGCCGCTGGGTTCAGGTGTCATGCAATGGAGTGGCTGCGTGGGATCCAACGCGAGGGAGGCGTTCCCCCGGGCTGTGGAGATCAACCACGTTCAGGTCCGCGATGAGTACCGCAGGCAGGGGGTCGGCAGCGCTCTGATAACAGCAGCGGAGCAATTAATTGGGCGGAAGGGATGGCGCCAGACGGCGGTCGGCGTGGCCGATGACAATCCCACCGCGAAACGTCTGTACCTGCGCTTGGGTTACCGTTCGACCGGGGTCTTCGATGCGAGCGAATACGAATGGGTCACGGACGGCGGAACCGTCCGACATGCCATCGAACACGACCAGCTGCTCGTCAAGGACCTGATGCTGTAACCACACGGCGAAGGGCCATCCCCGCATCAAGCCGAAGCGCTGAAGTAGGGCGTCCGTGGACCCTTGGCGCTACTCGCTGGCATGACCTGCCGGCAAACAGCTTGTCGAGAATGTCCACATTCAGTTCGAAAACCTACACCGTAGAGGGAACGTCCACCGGGACGCCTCGCCATTCCGAAAGCGGATCCGTTACTGGACTGCCGATGTTTGGGTGGGTAAGGAGTACTCGGCTACTGTCGAGCAAAAGGGCGTAAGGGAGTGGATTGATGGGCGATGCGCTTGGTGCGGCCCGTCGCTCTTCGTTTATCCGCTATTGGGCGGCTGCTTCGATCAGTTCTTTCGGCTCGGCAGTGACAGCGGTTGCGATGCCCGTGCTGGTCGTACAGCTGCTTGCCGCAACGCCGTTCGAGGTGGGTGTTGTGAACGCGGCTCAGTTCGTGCCTTATGCGCTGCTTGGGCTCGTCGCCGGCGTGTACACCGATCGGTGGCGCAGAAAGCCCATTCTCGTATGGGCAAGTATCGGGCGTGCTCTTTCCCTGGGCGCAGTTCCGGTCCTGTGGCTGTTCGGCGTGCTGCAGATCTGGATGCTGGTCGTCGCCCTGTTGTTGTTCGGTGCGTTCTCGGTCTTCGGCTTCGCCGCGACCCAGTCGCTGCTTCCTCGCCTAGTGCCCCGTGCGCGGCTGCTGTCGGCCAATGCACGTCTCGATCAAACGGACGCAGCTGCTCAAACCCTCGGGCCGGCGGTCGGCGGCGCACTTGTCGGCCTGCTAGGCGCACCGGTGGCGATCGTCGTCGACTCGATCAGCTACCTCGTCGACGCAGCGCTGAATGCAAGCATCCATGTCGACGAACCTCGGCCGGCCCGCATTGGGAACATCGGCTCCGAGATACGTGAAGGCTTGAAGTGGACCTATCGCCATCGCACGCTTGGACCCTTGGCGGTGTCGACGCACATCTGGTTTGTCGCCAATGGTGCAGCGATGACGGTGCTCTCCCTCCTCGCTCTGAGATCCTTGGGATTTTCTGCCTACACGTTCGGACTGCTCCTGACGGCCTTCGGCATCACCAGCCTGATCGGCGCGTCCCTCGCACCGCGGCTAGGTACTCGGCTCGGATCAGGACGCGTGATCGTCATCGCGCGCATGGCCTACCCGATCGTCTGGCTCCTCGCAGCCATTGCCCCTCCAACCGTCGTCGGTGGAGTCCTACTGTTTGTTGCTCTCTCCCTCCAAGGGCTTGCCATGGGCACCGAGAACTCCCCCGAGCAGGTCCTGTGGCAGACACTCACCCCAGATGAACTACTCGGACGGACCAACGCCACCAGACGCTCGGGCAATCGAACACTGGCAGCGGTCGGGGCCCTTAGCGCAGGCCTCCTCGTCGGGCTGATCGGTGACCGTCTCACGCTCCTCGGAGTGATCTTCGTATTCGCGGTCGCCGCGCTCACCGCCCTGCTGTCGCCGCTACGCGAAGGACCCCCACAGGTTGACCAGGCCGGCCAAGCCCGATAGCGCGCCGCCACCCGACGTTTCGTCTGCCGGACCCTCCGCGCATGATTAATCAAAGCGTTGCAACTAACTCAACCTTGAATCGTTCACCGCTTTCGACGAAGGCCGCGTAGTGCTCTTCGCCGCCGGCCCACGGGTGTCGGTCCGCATAGAGGTGCTTCCAACCGAAACGGGGTGCCGCTGCCCAGAGCGCATCCACGTCCACTGTGGTCCCGCGGCATGAAAGGCAAGGTGACTCAACCCAGCTGTCCGTCGGTCATGGGCCCCGTTCCGCGGCGCCTGGGCTACGACAACGTACGTGCTGCCGAGAATCCAGCTCCGCCCACCGTCCCAGGCTTGGTACCCGTGGTAACCGAGTTCCGTGAAGAGCCATCCGAAAGAAATTATGGCGGCGGACAGGTCGACTACTTGCAGCTCGACGTGGTGGAGGTTTCCTGATGCGATCGACACATTTCCAGAGTCAGGCATTGGTCCATTCAAAGCAACTCCCGAGATCCGCGGCCTCGAGGTCGCCCGAATGCGCAAGCGGAACCACCGCCGCGGCCAGCCGCATTTTGGGCACCGGCTATCGATCCCGTAGGTATCCCCTGAGCGTCTCCGCCGCCACGACCCAAGCGAACAACACGATCTACAAGTACACCGTCTAGCCTTTGTTTCCCTTGTGGGACGCCCGTTCCGGGCTGAAAATGGTGCTGTGGTCGCCTGTGAACGCCGTTGTTCCTATGGTTCGTTGAGGCCGTCATCTAGCCGGGCGTTGGGGATCGCGCTGTGGGCCCTTCATTGTTTCTTTTGCTGAGGACGAGGACTAGATTCCGTTTTTCCGGTGATCCCCACGGGCGGCCGCCCAGGTAATCAGTACGGATTTGTTTGGCGAGGAGATGACGTAGATCATGCTGGCTGAATCCCAGGATGAGGAACAGATTATTGCCAGGGTCGCTGCCCTGGATATTGGCAAAGCCGAACTCGTGTGTCGTGTTCGGGTCCAAGTCTTCCGATGAGCTCCGAGCCAATGAAGGGGTACCGTTGGCCGCGATTTCCAGGTTGGCATTACCCACTGCATATCAGCCTTGTCCTCAATTCCGCGCAAGTCATCCCGGAAGGCGAAGGCTGACCGTGCACTCCGGGCTTTGGCCAATAACAGCCGCAACTGCTTCGATCCCTACGAGCTGGTCGGGATAACCGAGAACTGTGACTCCCATCAGGGTGCTTTTCGCAGCGGACGCTGATCCGCGCCGGCTTCCGCCTCGTCGGGTCAAAGGACGAACATCACGACTACGAGGCGCTCATCGGAGACAGGCATCGAATCAAGTAGATCGCCGCCGCCGTTAGCGGTGAACGCCACTGCCCCCGGAAAGGTCAAATATCACACACGCGGGACGGTGCCGGTGGTCGCTCGGCCTACGGGAGCTGAGCAACTTGCGGAAGATGAGTGCGGTTGAGCAGACCGTGGATCGACGTGCTCAGGCGACGAAGATGCAGAATGGATGACCTGACGGGTCTGCAAAGACGAAGAGTGGCTCGCTCGAGTCGGCCGTTCGGTTTAACAGCAGTTTCGCTCCGAGCGACTTAGCCCGCTCCCGCTGCCGCTGCAACTCCTCAACACTCGGAACCGTGAAGTCGAGGTGCATTTGCATCGGGACATCATGCTTGGGCCACGTCGTCGGCTCTAGACGTTGGACTTGCTGAAACGCCAGCTTTCGGACACCGTCCGCGTCCACCAGAACAAGCCAGTCTGCATCGTCCGCAGGGCCATCCGCAGGAGGCTCATCGCCCTGACGGTACTGCAGTCCCAGCAGTTGCCGATAAAACTCCGCAAGCGCCCGGACGCCAGTGGTATCGATGACGGTTTGCTGCAGCTGAGGGTACTCAGACATGATCGCCTCCAATCGGCTCCATTGTGCCACGCGCAAAGTCGGCCATCCATCGAACTGAGCGGTTTGTCCGGCAAACCGGTCCGCTCAGGGAACGCTTACCGGGACGGATTTTGGCGCGGAGGTGGCATCGCTGGGTATTGCCCTCGGAGCCTCGTCGAATCTCGTAGCCGGGTGTCAGTTATAGATGCCGCAGGTATCTTTCGGGTGAGTCCAGAAATGATCGCCAGTT
>JBBSSN010000009.1:0-23632 GCA_038242035.1 Actinomycetales bacterium | reverse complement strand
TAACGATCCAGATGACCGAAAAGCCCTGCAGAACTCCGAGCATGCTTAGCGTGACGGGATACTGGGAAGGAAAGCCCTAATAAAGTGCACGGTCCAGCCTAAGCTGAAGCCAGGTGAAATCGCGCAGGCTGAATCGAAGGAGCGAATATGTTGACCATTGCCGTTACAGGAGCCCATGGTAAAGCCGGCCGGGCGGCCGTGGCCGAGCTGCTCGCGCATGGCTACCAGGTGCACGCCAGCGACCTCGCCGGGCCAGTGGGGCGCAATTCGGATTTGGGCTGCCCGACGATGCGCGTGGACCTGACCGATTACGGTCAGGCGCTTCAGGCACTGAGCGGAGTCGACGCCGTCGTCCATTTGGCCAACATCCCTGAACCAGGCATGTACCCGCCGGCGGAAACCCTTAACCGCAACACCGCCGCAAATCACAACGTCTTTTTGGCAGCGGCGGCGCTCAAGCTCCAGCGAGTGGTGTGGGCGTCGTCGGAAACGACCCTTGGACTGCCGTTCGGCGGGAGCGACAAGGCCGGTGAGAGAGATGGAGAGCTGCACTACGCGCCCGTTGATGAGGACCATTTTCCCTATCCCAGCAGCACCTACGCGCTCTCCAAGGTTCTCGGAGAGCAGGCTGCGGCGCACGTTTCCGGCTGGTCCGGGGTCCCTTTTGTGGGGCTGCGGATCACGAATATCTTCACTGCAGACCAATACCAGCAAGTACCGGATTACTGGGCCGATGCCCGGCTGCGGCGCTGGAATCTGTGGGGATACGTTGACGCGCGCGACGTCGCCGCTGCATGTCGGAACGCGCTGGAAGCAGACACGACCGGTTCCATCAACGTCATCATCGCCGCCGCGGACACGATCATGAACCGGCCCTCGGCGGATCTGCTGGATGAGGTGTTTCCAGGACTCGAGCGGCGGGCGGAAGTCAGCGGACACGAAACGCTGCTGGGTATCGAAGGCGCACGGGAGCTGATTGGCTACCGGCCGGCGCATTCCTGGCGGGACGTTATTTCCGCGGACGAGGCAGCGGGATAAGTCCTTGATACCGTCTGTAGCCGCAGGTAGCGTGGACAGCGGATTGCAGCGAGCCGGTCCGTCCCGGACCGGGTGGCCCGGTTTCAGATAGGAAACGTGATGACAACTGTTCAAGAGTCAATTGATGTAGCGGTTCCAGTCACCGTGGCGTATAACCAGTGGACGCAGTTCGAATCGTTCCCCGAATTCATGGACGGCGTGGAATCAATCACGCAAACCTCGAAAACCACCAACCACTGGGTGACCAAAATCGGTGGGACGCAACGCGAATTCGACGCGGTGATCACCGAGCAGCACGCCGATGAGCGGGTGGCGTGGAAGAGCGTGGACGGGAAATCCCATGCCGGCGTGGTGACATTCCACCGTCTGGACGACGAATCCTCACGGGTGACGGTGCAGCTGGACTGGGACCCGGAGACTTTTGTGGAGAAGGTGGGTTCTGCCCTTGGCGCGGATGACCGGCGGGTGAAGTCCGATCTGCGGCGCTTCAAGGATTTCATTGAGGGACGCGGTTCGGAGACCGGCGGTTGGCGCGGAGACGTTTCGGCGCCCGGTGCGATGGCCGGCGGACTGGATAGCCCAGCCGTCGGAACTCGGGGATCGGGGACTGCCGAGTCGGCGTTGAGCGCCCCCGGTTCAGCCTCTTCCAGTGTGCAGGATCCGGCGGATCAGGATCCCACTATGCAGAATCCGGCGGTGGATGACCCCGATTCCGGCGGAGCAAGGTCTGCCGGCTAGGATGCGCGGTGGCCGCCTCACAGCCGGTATCCAAGGCTGCGGGAGTTGCGCCGGAGAGCCCCGGCGGCGCAAATGCCGGCAGCGGTGACGGCGGCCATTAAAGCTTTTCCGGAACCGCTGCCGGAGGGAACCTCCTGGTTTGAAGGGACGCCGGATCAATTCAAGGATCCTGCAACCCACTATCAAAACGGCGTCGCTGACGGCGTCGTGACGTTTTACTGGTTGTGCGCCTGGGAAAGAACTTAGCTATCCGCGGCCGGGAAATCGTCGGCAGTTGGGCCGAACTAGCGGGCGGCCAAGGGCGGCCGGAGCAGACCAGGAGTCACGGCCTCGGCCGGATCGGTGCCGAGGAGCACTATCTTATTGTCCGCGTCGACGTGCACCACTGACGGAACGTAGTCGCCGGCCTCCGCGGTGGACATCTGCGCGTAGGTGATCAGGATGACCAGATCACCTACCTGCACCAGATGCGCCGCGGGCCCATTGATGCCCACGACGCCGGAGCCCCGTTCCCCGGGGATCGTGTACGTCTCCAGCCGGGCGCCGTTTGTGACGTCGACAATGGACACCATTTCGCCAGGCAAAATATCCGCGGCGTCCAGCAGATCTTCATCGACGGTGACAGAGCCGACGTAGTGCAGATCCGCATGGGTGACCGTGGCGCGGTGGATTTTGGACTTAAACATGGTTCTGTTCATAACGTCTCCATTCTACCGCCGGCTCCGGACAGGCCGCCCGTGAGTTCGCTTACCTCCTGCTGACGGATGTCTGACGTAGGTTCTAAGCTGAAGACGGCACGAAAGGCGCGGTGACTGGCATGACCTGGTAGCCTGGAGTGTAGCGACAAGAATGAGGAGTCTAGATTGATACCGGTTATAGATGTTTTTGCCGGGCCAGTGGCCTGAACGAGGGTTTTTCAAGCGTTCGAGATAAGTCGGGTAATCGAGTATTTCAGATGGTCGCGTCTATTGAAATGGAGTCTTCTGCCGTAGATACCTTGAGGCTTCGAAGTGCCATTAGGGTCCTTCGCGAACATGACACGCCGCGTACCGCAGCATACAAGAGATTTCTCCGTAAAGAAATAACTTTTGCCGAAGTCATGGAAGACTCTGAGTTCAAATTAGCATATAAGAAGGCCCTCGAGGAAGTCCAACAATTTGAACTTTCGGAAACACATCGAATCGAATCTGATCTAATAATTCGGAAAGCTTTGGGGAACGCGTTGGATAACTGGATTTTGATCGGGGGACCGCCGTGCCAAGCATACTCGCTAGCCGGCAGGTCGCGGCGTATACACGATGTCACTTTTGAAGACGATCATAAGCACTTCCTCTACAAAGAATATTTACATATAATTGAGACTCATAAACCTACGATCTTCGTTATGGAAAACGTAAAGGGTCTCCTCTCCTCGGTAAATCGTGGAACTAAAATGTTTGATCTTATTCGAAGCGACTTAGCGTCCCACAAAGATGGACTCGAATATGATCTCTACTCTATGGTGAAATTGGGCTCTGGTGAAGCGCTTGACTCCTCGGATTTCCTCATTCGCTCTGAAGACTATGGAGTGCCGCAGAAGCGCCACCGCTTGATCGTCGTCGGCGTTCGACGGGATAGCGGAATCGAGCGACCTAGGATCTTGCAGCGCGGTACGTGGGTAACTGTTGCAGAAGCAATCGGATTGCTGCCGAAAGTACGCTCAACTATTTCCCGTCCAAAGATTGGCGAGTTAACCGAGTGGACAAGAACCAGAGATTTGATTGGTGCTCACGTTCCAGGATCAACCTTCAAACCCGCTAATTCGGCTCATCTGGATTCGACTTCGACAGCCATATCGAAGAGACTGCCGGTCGAATTGCTGAGTGAAAGTGCTGCGGCCTTCCAAGAGTTTGTGCGACCAGATGCCGCAGCAAGTCTCCCAACTTGGAACCACGAAGCCCGAGGGCATATGGCCCAGGATCTTCTGCGGTATGGAGTGCTCAGTCTGACCGCAAAGGAGACTGGTGGACCTAGCCCAAAGATTCGGGATTTACCCCGATATTTGTGGCCGAATCACAAGAACATTGACGCGGATGTCGTTCCTTTTGCCGATAGGTTTAAGGTTCAGGTGAACGGCCTGCCGTCGACCACTGTTGTCTCCCATATCGCGAAAGACGGACACTACTACATTCATCCCGATCCGGAGCAGATGAGAAGCCTTACGGTTCGCGAAGCAGCCAGACTGCAGACTTTTCCCGACGACTACGTCTTCTGCGGCAACCGCACCCAGCAGTTCACGCAAGTCGGGAACGCAGTTCCACCGCTTTTAGCGAAGCAGATTGGCGAGAAGATCGCGGATGTCATGAATCTTCGACCGTAGTCAACATGGCGGATTCAGCCTCGTTGAAGACGTCGTCTACAAAATGGACAATCTGGCTCTCCTGCATGATAAATACGGATAGCACTGCTGTCCGACGAGTAAAGCGCTTACTGGCATCTCTGAGGATGCGTGTTACCCGTGTATTGCTTGGTGAATTCAAATAGCGGATACCCACAGCCTGCGCAAATACTGGATACGCGTAGAGAGAGGGGCGTTCAAGGATTTGTACGATTTCATCTTCGCTTAGCCTACTGGCCAATGTCGGACCCAATATGTGTGCCCTCCACCAAATTCGACCAAACATATTTCGGTTGAATATGTAGAGACGCTCTTCATTTATGGACCACCTATTCATGTCGATGTCAAAAGATCCAAATCGCCATAGAGTAATATCCGCTAAAAGCCGAATATTGAAAAAATGCCACACGTCCATATTTGAGGCCTCAGCGGGAGACATTGCTATTTCATTCTGAAATATAAGGAGTAATTCTCTATCGAATAAAACTTTCATATGTGAGGAAACATTACTCGGATAGCCATACTTTTGGGCAGAATAAACAACTTTTTGCCGCAAATTCAATAACTCAGAATTATCACTCCGAATATCCGCAAAAGGATAGAATTCACTACCAATAACAGTCGTGTCGTCGCAAATTGCATGAATTTGAGCTAGCGATAGTTCCCTGATAGTTGCCCAGTCCTGAACAGCTTGGGCTAGAGTTAATCGCGGATAACTGAAGAACACTGGGCTCATAGTCGCGCTCCGTTGACGACTGCCTGAAGTTTAGCCTCAACACGACCGGGGTCATCCTGATGTTCCGCCTGCACCGATTGAATTGACGGGCCAACAAGTTTGACCACCCCTGTGAGCAGTTCCCCCAATGAACCGTCTGGATAGGTAATAGACGTGTCCAAATCTGGGTGACGAATTGCCTCGCAAAGTAGCTGTCGGACAAAGTCGATCTGCAGGAACTGCAACCAGATTAGACTACTAGTCGTGTCCGACTGTTCAATTAGTGGCTCCATTTCCGAGTTATCGGTGTTGAGCCACAACCATAGTGCTGAATTTGCCGATTCCTCCAAATCTCGAGTCAGAAACCGCAACCACCGACGACAATGGCTGTTTGCTGCTGATCTTTGGGGTAGCTGAGCCTATCCTCTGAGAGATAATTATCTACAACGACCTTAGCCTCTGCCAAGGTCGTCGACAGGGCGTCGATTATTTCGTGCGTCTCGATCTGCTGGTTCCCGAAGGCCGTGGCGTCCACCCTAGCGGTTTCGACTTCCCAAAGGGTCTTCAGTTCATGCAGGAAGGCAGCTTCCTTGGCGGCGTATGCGCCACGGATCTGTTGCAGCTCAGATTCAATGGCGTCTCTGGTCTCCATGTGTGCCGCAGCCCGCATCGACGTGTGGATCAACATTGATGAGTGGTGTGGTTCATCTGAACGTAGGCGTCGGGCAGCTGTCGAAAGTAAGAACCACAGGATGGATTTCCTGAGGGAATCTGGAATCTCAGCGGTCCAGGAAAGGAATTCTTCTTTCTTGTTTGGCGGCCGAACCACAGCCGCGTCTTCCGTCGAAATTATTCGAACGATGTCCAGGCCGTCGTCGGGGGTGACGCCCTCATCTGCATCGAGAGACCCGAATATGCGCTCCGGTCCGAAGTAGGCTTCGGGCCGGGGCAGGCTCACGATGAAGTCACGTGGGTAGAGGTCAGATTTATCTTTGGGGTCAATAAGCAGATTGGCGAATGGTGTTGCCGTGTAGGCGATGTACGCGGACTTGGGATGTGAGAGTAATTCACGAATTAGCATGTTGATTGTCGACTGCCGCTTGGAGCCGACATCGATCGAGGCTTGGTCTGCTTCATCATCGATGATCAAGATAGGGCATTTCGCGAGCGTCGTAGCCGACGCACTTTTTAGCCATTTGTTAAGCCGTCTGAGCCGTGCCGGGTTCTTCTTTACGACAGCCAGCAGACGCATTTCATCCTGATTTAGGAGCGCATTGGCAGTCGTTACTTCGCAGAAGTCACTTTTCTGAGTCGTAAGGGGGTGCATTTTGGTTCGATTCGGGAATGCCAAGTAGTCATCTAGTCGCTCTTGAGTTTGGCGACGGAGGTTGTCTGTCGTTCCAGAGAGGACGATTATCATTCGGTAGCCCAGATCCGCGGCCTTCGCGATCACGGACATGAAGTTTGTGGTCTTCCCGCTTTGTACGTACCCCAGAACCAGGCCTCTGGTGTCTATGAACTGTTTGCCCGGAACGTCGCCAAGTGAAATGATGCGTGTGGACGACTTGTCGACATCGTCCAACCCGTCAGGAATTTCTGTGCCTAGTCGGCTGCGCAATGGGGGCCAGAAAAAGTCAGTGTCTTTCGGCCCACCGTACCAGCTCTCCTTGTCGATTGGGCTGATGGTGCTGCTGCCGTCGTTACCGTCCACCTCAACGATAATGCGGCAACGTCGCTCGTAGGTGTGGCGTCCTTCAGTCAACAGTTCAGCGGCGACCCTGAAGAAACCTGTCGACAACGACTGTACCGCAGCTGAGATACTCATTCCGCCTCGTACAAGACCTTCGATGTGATAGGCGACTTCGCTTACGTTCCTGTCGTGCTCACGTTGTTCTGGAGTAAGCGGTTCAGTCGATGTCTTGGACACTAAAAGACTTCCATTCTATACAGCAGGGTCGAAGAATCTAACTTTCTTCAAATACTACCCAGCCCTTGTGACATTCCAGGGCTCAGCGGCTGAATCGCCGGAAATCAAAGTCTGTTGGTGAAGACTGCCGACATGTCAGATCATTTTTCCCGTCCCGCACTTACCGCGGCCTGGCATGCGGCGTGAGCTTGCGGCCCATAATGGCCTGGGTGAGCGCATCCACGACTTCCGTGTTGGCCAGCGGGTTGCGGATCAAGGTGAAGTCGACATCACCGACCGGGGGCAGCGCGAAACGCGTGGTGATGATCTTCAGATCCTCCGGCACGAGTGAGGCAGGCATGACGGCGACGCCGATTCCCGCCCGAAGCGCTGCGAGCACTCCGCTGATCTGCTTGGTGCTGCAGGTAATGCGCCAGGTGCGGCCGGCATTCTCCAGCGCGTCAATCGCCAGCCGGCGGCTTAGGCTCGGCGCCGGATATGCGATGAGCGGCACCGGGGAGCCGCGCTCCAGCACGGTTTGTTCGAGCCCCACCCAAGCAAACGAATCCTGCTTGACCACCACACCTTCCTGCGTCCCTGATACGCCGGAGACCCATTTGACGAAGACCAGGTCCAATTGTCCGGCCTTGAGCCGGCGGTGCAGTTGGTCGCTTTGGCTGACGGTGAGCTCGAGGTTAATCTGCGGGTATAGCTGGCGGAATTCGCGCAGGATTCTGGGCAATCCGGTGATTGCCAGATCGTCTGCCGTGCCGAAGCGCAATCGTCCGCGCATGGCGGCCCCGGAAAAATAGCGTGCCGCATCTTCGTTCGCGGCAAGGATGGCGCGGGCAAAGCCAGCCATGGCGTCCCCGTTGTCCGTTAAACTGACTTCCCTGGTATCCCTGGCCACCAACTGCCGTCCCGCCTCCGTCTCCAGTTTCCGCACATGCTGGCTCACCGTGGGCTGGCTCAAATGCAGCCGTTCGGCAGCGCGCGTGAAGCTTCCTGTATCCGCGACGGCCAAAAAACTCCGCAACTGACCCGGATCGAAGAGCACGTTTGACTCCTGTCATTGCAAACCGTAATAGCACTTATAGACATCATATCCTTTTGGAATGTTCCGTCTCTAGCTAGGCTGGACAGCATTCCCGCAGACAAAAAACGACCCTCAGGATTCCAGTGACACCCCCCTCAGCGCCATCCGGCGCTTCCACCCTGACCGCTCCGATTAATCTGGTTGCATCCCGTCCGCCCTGGCGCCAGACCTTCTCATCCCTGAAGGTGCGCAACTTCCGGCTCTTCGCCACCGCCCACATGGTCGCCGTGATCGCGCTCTGGATGCAGCGCATCGCGCAGGACTGGCTGGTGCTCCAGCTCTCCGGCAGTGTGACCGCCGTCGGCATCACCGTGGCGATGCAATTCGCCCCGTCCCTGCTGCTGATGCCCTTGGGCGGCATGATCGCGGACCGCTACTCAAAGCGGATGATCCTGATGATCAGCCAGGGTGCCGCGGGCGTTCTGGCCTTGACCATGGCTGTCCTGGCGCTGACCGGCAGCATCCAGGTCTGGCACATCTACGGCATTGCGTTCGTGCTGGGGCTGGTCACCGTCGTGGATCAACCGGCGCGCCAGGTATTTGTCAATGAACTGGTCGGGCCGGTCCAGCTGCGCAATGCCATCAGCGTCAACTCATCGCTGTTCCAGATAGGCGCCATGATTGGCCCCGCCATCAGCGGTGTCCTGATTAGCGCTGTAGGCGGCGGCTGGGCCTTCGCGGTGAACGCCGCAGCATGCGTGTTCACCGTTGTGATGCTTTCCTGTCTGCGCCCCGCGGACCTGCTTAAGTCAGCGCCGGCGCCCAGGTCAAAGGGCCAGCTGCGGGAGGGCCTGGACTATGCCCTGGCCAAGCCCACCATCTTCTGGCCCGCGCTGATGGCCGGTTTCATTGCGGTCTTCGCGATGAGCCTGCCGGTGTTGATGGCGGCCTATGCCAACAATGTCTTTGACTCCGGCGCCGGCGGATACGGGCTGCTCAATACGCTGGTAGCGGTTGGCGCGCTCGCCGGGGCCATTGCCTCCACTCGGCGCCCCGTGCTGCGGCTGCGGACCGTCGTTGGGGCGGCCGGGGCCTACGGCGTGCTGCTGGTGGTTGCCGCCGCCGCTCCCAGCATGTGGATCTTCTGCGCCGTGATGGTTTTCGCCGGTTTCGCCTCGCTGACCTTTTTGACCAGCTCGAATCAGCTCGTGCAGATTTCCACGAACGTGCGGATCCGCGGCCGTGTGATGAGCCTGTACATCATGGTGCTGATGGGCGGTCAGGCAATCGGTGGCCCGCTGATCGGTGCCCTGGCTGAAAACCTGGGTCCGCAGTGGGCCACCGTGATTGCCGGAATCGTTCCGGCCGCGGCGGCTGCCGTTATCGCCGTCGCCCTGGCGCGGCGCGGCCAGCTGACCCTGAAGGTCAGCAGGAAAAGCCGACGGCGCCCGCTGCTGATCGTCAGGCGTCAGGAAACGCCTGCATCCGCCTGAGTAGGGTGCGGATAATCGGGTGAGCGGTGCTGGAACCTGAGTGCATTTTCATTGAGGATGTGACCGTCCTGGATTTCAACGGCGCGGCGGATAGTCTCATTCGCCGCCCAGGCCTCGGGGCCGGCCAACACGGTCTCCAGGAACGGCAGCAGGGCCTCGCTGATTTCCCAGGTCGAGGAATTCCACAGGTATGACGGGCTGTGGTCCACGGCGTAGTAGCCGATGTGGTCGCCCACCTCAAACATCGGTTCGGCGAACGTCGTCGACCGCGCCCAGCTGAAGCCCATTCCCTCGTCGCAGGAGACATCGATAATCAGGCTGCCGGGACGGAACGTGCCCAGATCCTCGGTCCGCAGGTACATCAGCGGCGCGTTCGGGTCCTGCAGCGTGCAGTTGACCACGATGTCACTGGCGGCGAGGAAGGGCGCCAGCGGCACCCTGCCCTCGTCCGTCATGACATGGCTGAAATCCGCTTCGTCCTGGTCGAACCGCACTATTTGGGCCGAATGGATGGGTGATCCAACGGCGGCCACCTCACGGCTGGTCAATACCTGCACGTCATGAATTCCGTGCGCGTTCAGAGCGGTGATGGCGCCGCGTGCGGTGGCCCCGAAACCGATGACGACGGCGCTCAGCTTGCGGCCGTAGTCACCCGTGGAGCCGGTCAGCGCCAGCGCGTGCAGCACAGAGCAGTACCCCGCGAGCTCGTTGTTCTTGTGGAAAACATGCAGACTGAAGCCGCCGTCGCTGGCCCAGTGGTTCATCGCTTCGAAGGCGATCAGCGTCAGGTGCTTATCTATCGCCAGCTGGGTAATGTCACGGTCCTGTACTACGTGCGGCCAGCCCCAGAGAATCTGGCCGTCGCGCAGTTCGGCCAGATCCGCCGGCTGCGGCTTGGGCAGCAAAATAACGTCTGCGGCGGCGATCAGCTCTTTGCGGGACGTGATGCGCCCAACCAACGGCTCAAGCTGCGCGTCGGAAAGCCCAAATGGTTCGCCGTAGCCGTGCTCCAAAATGATGTTCCGGGCTGTCCCGGCGAGGATGCGCTCCAGATGCAGCGGATGGATCGGCAGGCGGCGTTCATCGGGTTTGCGTGATGTCGCCAAAACACCAAGGGTCATTCCCGTCACTGGCTGCGTCACTTCTTTTTCGTAGCCGCGGCTTTATCCACGGAGGTGGTTGTGGCGGCGGTGGCCCGCTTCTCAGCCCGCTTTTCCTTAATGGACTTGCCGGGAT
This sequence comes from Actinomycetales bacterium, assembly GCA_038242035.1. Lineage (GTDB taxonomy): Bacteria > Actinomycetota > Actinomycetes > Actinomycetales > Micrococcaceae > Arthrobacter_M. The sequence continues at coordinate 13,093 of JBBSSN010000009.1, read as the reverse complement.
TCTTTCCTGCGGATTTTCCTGCGGTCTTCTCGGCCATGATCACTCCTAAGGGGGAACCGGAATGGCTCCGTGTGACTGACCATACACGCTAAGTGCGCAGAGTCCCTGCCCACCGGTTGGCAGATGCCTGCTCTTTCATCGTCCGTCTACGGCCGTGATCGCTGCCGCCGGCGCCTTCCTTGGCAGGCCCGGCGGCAGCCGCCGGCCGGGCCCGGCGTCGAACGTCATGTCCGTGGTGGTCATTACGGACGGCGGCACGGGCCATGGGCGCCAGGAACTGTGAGAGGGGTCGGGCGGCAACGGACAATGGATCTGAGTAGGGGCACGGCCCGCTATAAACGAATGCTGCACAGCGCCCGCAGAGCCCCGGAGCTGTACGAGAATCTGATGCCAAAGCGCGGATGGACTGTGGGGGAGTTCGGCACGTTCGTCACCAACGCCCTGGCGGCCGCGTTGCCGGATTGACCACCGCAGTCGGCACCGCCCGGCACCGCCTGGCGACGGCCGGCGGTGGCCCTACGTCTTCGAAGCCTGATCGTTTAGGCCCTAACCCTTCGGTGCAAAGAGCTCCAAGGCAATATTATCCGGGTCCCGGAATTCAAGGATATAGCCCGCTCCGATGTCTTTGACCCCTTCATGGGAGATGCCGAGCCGATCGAGTTGTGTCAGCGCGGCATCCAGGTCGTCCCGCGAGGAGACAGCAAAGCTCGCATGGTCCAAGCCCACTCGGTCTTCATCGAACGTGTCCTTGCCGACTGGCCGCAGCCCGAACAGGGAATCGCCGAGCTGGTAGACCACGCCGCCGAAGAGCCAACTGAACTGTTCACGGGTGGCTTCATCTGCATCGGGAGGAACCTCGAATGCAACCGGCAGGGCGAAGAGCGCATCGTAGAAGGCCCGTGAACGCTCTAGGTTCGTGACGGTCAAACGAATGTGGGCAAAGGCGCGCGTAGGAATCATCATGATTGAGATGTTGCCACGCCGAGATGCAACAGACAAGGGCCGGTTTGACCGGCAGCGGAGCGGGCGACGGGAATCGGACCCGCGTATCAAGCTTGGGAAGCTAGCGCTCTACCATTGAGCTACGCCCGCAATGGGACTAGCCAATATTCTGGTCAGTAATCCCGGTGGAAACAACGAGATTTATATTACCGCAGTCTGAAGCCATCTCTGAACAGCCAGCCCGGCCGGCTTTAGGCCCGATTTGTCTTACGTGTATCCGCCATGGCTCTCCCGACGCAAGGATTTCGCCTTTTAAGCACCAACAGCCTGCCCGCGGGTACGCTGTTCGAGGGCCTCTTGGTTACTTTTGTTCGTGACTCATGCGGCCAACTCCTTGCGTCGCGCCGCGTCAGGGGATCATCCAACAGCCCTTCGCGTTCTCGCGCTTCGTGGACCTTTTAGCTCATGGCGTTGAGAGAAATGCAGAAGCCAACCATGATCAGAGCCTGTCGTTCGGGGGTGTTAACGACCATGCCCTGCCGGTAACCGGGGCTGGGTCAACCCTTGCGGCCGCGCTACCGCCGAGTTCGGCCGCGGCTGTAGTGGGTTTGCCGGCACGGACGAGCGCGACGGTTCTTCTTCGGAACTCGACAGGCCAAGGGTCGTGGCCGGAGTGAAGTCTCTCTGCAGAAGCCCGATCCTCAAACCATTGCGGGTAACCAAACCATAAGGCACGTCATCGCCACTGTTCTCCTGGTCTGCCCCACGTGTGCCGGTGCGTTGCGTCCGTGGGTGGGCCATGTTCCGGGTCATCCTTACCGTCGCTGGGCTTCGCGTGACCGCGCCAGAGTCAGGCCACCCACCCTCCACGGTCCGGGGTGGGATACGGTCCTTCACGGCCTGACGGAGGACGACGGCGGCGCACAGGCGCGCCGCCGTCGTCCTCCGTCAGAGTTCCGGGCTGGCGGGCCGCGCAGAATCCTGAGTAGATTCCCGGGCAGAGGGCGGGGCGACTGTCGGGACGGACCCGCGCTGGAACAGGATGACCAGCGGCTCCACGTAACGCGCGGCGATCGGGCCGAAGACGGCCATGATCAGCACATAAGTCGTGGCCAGTGCGGCCAGTTCCTTGGGCACGCTGCCGGCGGCGACCGCCAGGCCGGCGATGACGATGGAGAATTCCCCGCGGGCAATGAGGGCGGCACCGGCCCGCGCCCGGCCCAGGCGGCCGATGCCCTGCCGGCTGGCAGCCCACCAACCGGTGCCGATCTTCGTCACTGACGTCACGAAAGCCAGCAGCAGGGCAAAACCCAGCACCGGCGGTATGGATGCGGGATTCGTATTCAGGCCGAAGACCACGAAGAACATGGCCGCGAACAGGTCCCGCAGGGGTTCCAGTACGCGGGTTGCGTTGTTCGCGGTGGCGCCGGAAATGGCGATGCCGAGCAGGAAGGCGCCGACCGCCGCGGAGACCTGCATGGCGGAGGCCAACCCGGCGATCAGCAGGGCCGCTCCGAGCAGCTTGAGCAGGAAGGTCTCCCTGTCTGGGCTGTCGATGATGGCCGAAACAACATGACCAAATTTCAACGCCAGCACCAGCACCACCGTCACCGCGGCCAGAGCTACACCCACCGCGGTCATCCCGCCGGCGAGGGAAACTCCGGAGAGCACGGCGGTCAGGACCGGAAGATAGGCCGCCATGGCAAGGTCTTCGATCACCAGGATGGACAAAATCACCGGGGTCTCGCGGTTGCCCAGCCGTCCGAGGTCGCCAAGGACCTTGGCGATAATTCCAGAGGAGGAAATATAGGTGATGCCTGCCATGACCAGTGCACCCACCGGGCCCCAGCCCAGCAGGAGGGCCACGGCCGCGCCTGGCGCCATATTGAGCACCAGATCCACCACGCCGGCCAGCCAGGATTGCTTGAGTCCGGTCACCAGCTCCTTGGCCGTGTATTCCAATCCCAGCATCAATAGCAGGAGGACCACGCCGATTTCGCTGGCCAGGTGGCCGAAGTCTTCGATCCCGCCGAAATCGATCAAACCGCCGTGTCCGAACGCCAGTCCACCGAGCAGATAGAGGGGCACGGGGGACATGCCGATCAGCCCGGCAAGTCTGCCCAGGACGCCGAGTCCGAAAAAGACGATGCCGAGCTGGATGAGCGAGAGGGTGGTGTCATTCACAGGGTAATGCCATGCCTCCTAAATGGACTGCAGTATGTCAGCCGCCGCGGCCAGGCCGGAGTCGGTGCCGACAATGACGATGACATCCCCGGACAGCATGATCTGATCCGGCCGTGGCGAAGCGAGGACGCTGCCTTCCCGGAGAATCGCCACAACAGAGGTGCCGGTCAGGGTCCGCATCTGGGTTTCCCCGAGAGTGCGGCCGGCAAAGCGGCCGGATTCATGCATCAGGAACTGCTGGGTGCTGACTCCGGGGAGATCCTTCTGCTCCGCGGACAGTTGGGCGATGAGCTGGGTGCCACCCAGCAGCCCGCCGAGGGCTGCTGATTCGTCCGCACTCAACGGGATCGACACGGCGCAGGCGTCCGGATCATCGAGCCGGGATACGATGAGTTCGGTCTGGCCGTCGCGGTGCGTGACGACGCCAACGCGGCGGCCGGTTGTCAGCGTGAGTTCCCGGCGGACGCCGATACCCGGCAGCGGGGTTTCTACAATGTTCATGGAACTACCTTAGCCGGGCGTTGAGCGCCCGCGAAGGCTCCAATAAGGCGATGACGCACCTATTCAAAGGACTGGCAGTGGCGGTTAAGAAGAACACGAGGAAGATTGAGGCCGGCATCGAGACGGACTTCCGGGACAAGATGAGCTACAGCTCCTATCTGGCGCTCGATGAGCTGCTCTCCGCGCAGCATCCGGTCAGCCGGCCTGTGCACCACGATGAGATGCTGTTCATCATCCAGCATCAGACCTCCGAGCTCTGGCTCAAGCTGGTGCTGCACGAGCTGCGGGCCGTCCGGACGGCCCTGATGGTCGATGATCTCCGGATGGCTATGAAGGGGATCGCGCGGATTAAGCACATCCAGCGCAGCCTGACGGAGCAATGGTCCGTGCTGGCCACGCTGACCCCTTCGGAATATGCCCAATTCCGCGGTGACCTAGGCTCTGCCTCCGGTTTCCAGTCCGCTCAGTACCGGGCGGTGGAGTTTTTGCTCGGCAATAAGAACGCCGGAATGCTCAAGGTATTTGCCTCGGATCCCGCCGCGCATGCGGTGCTTGAAGAGCTGCTGGGCCAGAGCAGCATCTATGACGAATTCATCCGGCTGCTGGATCGGCGCGGATTCGAGGTCCCGGACCAGTTACTGAACCGCGACTTCAGCAAGGCGCACGTCTTCAACGATGAACTGGTGCAGCTGTACCGGGTGATCTATGAGAACCCGTCCGAGCATTGGGACTTATACGAGGCGTGCGAGGAGCTGGTGGATCTTGAGGACAATTTCCAGCTGTGGCGTTTTCGGCACATGAAGACCGTGCTGCGCACCATTGGGATGAAGGCCGGTACAGGTGGTTCTTCCGGTGTCGATTTCCTGCAGCGCGCCCTGGCGTTGACGTTTTTCCCCGAGCTGTACGCCGTGCGCACCGAAATCGGTGCGGTCACGCCGTAGCGCCGCATCCGGGTCGGTCAGGCGATGCGCTAGTTTTAGATGGTGCTCATCTCAGACCGCGATATTCGCGCCGAAATTGCCGCCAAGCGCATTGCCTTGGATCCCTACGATCCCGCTATGGTGCAGCCGTCCAGCGTTGACGTGCGCATAGACCGATTGTTCCGGCTGTTCGACAACCATAAATACGCGCACATTGATCCGGCCGTGGATCAGCCCGATCTGACGCGGCTGGTGGAGGTCGCACCGGACGAACCTTTCATTTTGCACCCTGGTGAGTTTGTCCTCGGCTCGACGTATGAGACCGTGACCTTGCCCGATGATATTGCGGCCAGGCTGGAGGGGAAGTCCTCGCTCGGACGGCTGGGGCTGCTGACGCACTCCACCGCCGGATTCATCGACCCAGGGTTCTCCGGTCACGTGACGCTCGAGCTGTCCAATGCAGCAACCCTTCCGATCAAGCTCTGGCCGGGAATGAAGATCGGGCAGCTGTGTTTTTTCCGGCTGACCTCGGCCGCGGAGCACCCCTACGGCACGGGCGAGTACGGCAACCGGTACCAGGGCCAGCGTGGCCCCACCGCGTCCCGATCCTTCCAGAACTTCCACATCACCGCCATCTGACCCGCTCACCTGCGCCGGCGTGCGTGCAGAGGGAACCCACGCTGCACGTCCCTCGAACAAACAGGTACGACGGCGGCAAACCGGATCCGCGTCGTCGGTCACCGGCTCAAACCGGCAGCCGGAGACTCGGTAGTCTGTGCACATCGTAGTCTGTGCACATCGCCGCAGCTTTGAGCCCGAACGGCGGGCGCCGTCAGCTGACCGCCGGACAGCAGGCATCCGACGCAAGCCGGGATAACGGCAGGGTGCTACCCGCTCACCGGGGAGCCAGGCCTGTGGCAGATTCGTTGCGCACGGGGGCTTTCACCGGCAGCAGCATCAGCAGACCGGCCAGCAGCACGATCAGGATGCCGATAATGCCCCAGCGCTGGGCCCCGAACCAGACGATGAAGAGTCCGAAGAGCATCGGCGCCAAAAAAGACACCGCCCGGCCGGTGGTGGCATAGAGCCCGAAGAGTTCTCCCTCGTGCCCGGCGGGTGCGAGCCTGCCGATGAACGTGCGTGCGGAGGACTGCGCCGGACCGACGAACAGGGACAGGAGCAGGCCGAAGATCCAGAACGCAGTCTTCCCTTCCGCGAAAAGCAGCACGGTCCCGGAGACCAGCATTCCGGCGAGCGAGATGACGATGACAGCTTTTGGTCCAAGCCGGTCGTCAAGGACGCCGGCGGAAATGGCGCCGGCGGCTGCGACAACGTTGCCCGCGATCGCGAAAATCAGTACGTCGCCCTTGGCGAAGCCGAAGCTGCCCACGGCGATCACGGCCCCGAACGTGAAAATGGCCGCCAGCCCATCCCGGAAGATGGCGCTGCTCATCAGGAAGTACAGTGTGTGCCGCTGGGTCCGCCAGAGCCGGGCAATGGTTCGGAAGAGATCCGCGTATGAGCGCAGGAAGCCCACCTTGGGTTCCGCCGGATCCGCCTTGGCTTCCGGCACGGCCAGCAGCACGGGGATGGAGAAGATGATGATCCACGCCGCCGAGAACAACGCCACCACCCGGTACGTCATGCCGTTCTCGTCCGTAATGCCGAACGGGCCCACCTTGGGGGCAATCAGGCCGTAGTAGACGATCAGCAGCGCCACGATGCCGCCCAGGTACCCCGCTGACCAGCCGAATCCGCTGATCCGGCCGATTGTGGACCGGGTGGAAATCTGCAGCAGCATGGCGTTGTAGTTCACCGCAGCAAGTTCGGCGAAGACATGACCGGCACCAATCGCGAGGCAGCCAAAGAGCAGGTACGACTCGTGCGGCTGGACAAAAAAGCAGCTGGCGGTGAGCAGTGCGACCAGCAGAGTATTGATCCCAAGCCACAACCGCCGCCGCCCGCTGCGGTCCGAGCGCTGGCCCGCTACCGGGGCAAAGAGGGCAATGGCGATGCCGGAGACGGAGAGGGCAAAGGCCAAGACCGCGGAAGCGTGATCGGACCCGCCGAAAGCGTCCCCGGTCAGGTATAGAGCGGTGAAAATGAAAGTGGTCATGACGGCATTGAAGGCCGCCGATCCCCAGTCCCAGGACGCCCATGCAACAATCTGGCCCTTCGTGGCGGGGGCCTTGGCTTCGGCCAGTCCGGAATAGCCGGCTGCCGGTGTGAGCTCACTCATAGCCAGAATGCTATACGTTCCTGCCGGCACCGCAGGAGGGTCGCTTCCAGGTCAACGGCACCGTCCAACTACTGCCGCGGGTGATGGTCGGTTCGACGATGGGATTGGTGGGGCTGGCACTGACGGTATTTGCCGGGCCTTTATTCACGCGCAGGAGGGCTCCCCTGGTCGCCCTGCACGTCCTCAACGCGGCGGAAACCGAAAGGTCAGCGCCGGAGTGCGGGCGGTGAAGGCGCCCTTGATCCGGATTATGGGGACCAAGGAGGACCCGTCCGTGCTCGCGCGCGGCTGCGGCCGGAAAGCAGGGATCATCGTCAGCAGTGCAACCGTGGGGCTGGTTGCCCGAAATGAGCCCCAGCGCGGGCAGTCCGGATTCGAAGGTTAGACCTCGTTGGGACTCTTGTTGATCCGCGCGATTGCCTTCTGCGCGCCGCGGCCGGCGATGACCTGGATAATGGCGGCGACGGCGGAGGAGACCAGGGCGAAGGTCAGCGCCGAACGCAGGCTGTACTCCAGATTGGTGCCGTCTTTTGGCGGCTTCCTGCCGGTGCTTTTCTCCCACACCATGTCCACCGTCTTATTGGCCAGGAAACCCGCGCCAATGCTTACGCCTGTGCCGAGCAGCTTCAGCAGAATATTCATTTTGCCAGCCTAACCCGAACAGCTGCTTTCCACGAGATAGCCGGGCATCCCGCCGGCTCCAGGCGGCCAGCGGGTGTGACACATCTGCCGCGGAGAGTGCTTCCCGGTGTAAGCTGGGAACTGCAATTTACACGACAGGGGAGCGCCGGTCACCGTCCAACGGTCCGTGCGCTGAGAGTGCGGACATCCGCTGACCCTCGAACCTGATCCGGCTAGTACCGGCGAAGGGAGTCGAGTTCTCTTCGGCATGCGGCGCCCTGCAAGCGTCCTGCCGCCCCTCCTGAAAAGGAGGATACGCAATGAGTACGTCACACACGAGCGAAAACGGCGCCGGTTCCAGGCCCGAATCGCCGGAACCCCAAGCCAAAACGACATCCGCTGTTGCCGGGGGGGTCAGGACCGCCGCGCGCTGGCGCGTCGTAGACATCGTAGTTGCCTCCGTCCTGGCCGTCGCCGTTGGCGTCATCTTCTGGCTCTGGTCCGTTGGCTACGCGGGCATCGCGATCATCACCGTGGTTTTCCCGCCGCTGGGCGGGCTATATGGCGGTGGCTGGCTGATTGCCGGGGTAATCGGTGGCCTGGTGATCCGCAAGCCCGGCGCGGCGCTGTACTGCGAACTGATCGCGGCCGTGGTGGAGGCGCTGCTGGGCTCGCATTTCGGCCTGACCGTGCTGCTGTCGGGTCTGCTGCAGGGTCTCGGCGCAGAGCTGGTCTTCGCGATCTTCCTGTACCGGAAGTTCAACCTTCCGATCGCGCTGTTGGCCGGTGCGATGTCCGGGGTTGGCATGGGCATTCTGGACAATCTCGGCTATAACGCTGAGTGGGAAATCGCGTGGAAAGTCGTGTATCTGGTGTTCGGTGCCATCTCCGGTGCGCTGATTGCCGGCCTGCTGTCCTGGCTGGCCGTGCGCGGTCTGGCGAAGACCGGAGCCCTGGCCAACCTGGGCTCCCGCCGCGCCGCGGTGGAGCCTGCGTTCTAGAACATGTCCCCTTATGACGACGACGAAATCCGGAAGCGTACCCGGCCTGCCGCAGTTTCCGCGAGAGGCTGGGGCTGGCGGCATTCCGGCCGTGCCGCGCAGGCCGTCCACGACCTGGAGCTGGAAATTGCCCCGGGGGAGCGCGTGTTGCTGCTGGGACCGTCCGGGGCGGGTAAGTCCACCCTGCTGCATGCCCTTGCCGGCGTGCTCGGGGCGGATCAGGACGCTGCGGAGTCCGGCTCACTGACGGTCGACGGCGAAAACCCCGCCGCCCGCCGCGGGAGTGCCGGGCTGATGCAGCAGGATCCGGAAGCCCAGGTGGTGCTCTCCCGGATTGGGGACGATGTGGCGTTCGGAGCGGAGAACCTCGCCGTCCCCAGGGCCGAGATCTGGCGCCGCGTTGGTAGCGCGTTGGACGCCGTCGGACTGGACTTTCCGCTGGACCATCCCACCTCGGCGCTGTCCGGCGGACAGAAGCAGCGCCTGGGGCTGGCCGGCATTCTGGCGATGCAGCCGGGCCTGCTGCTGCTTGATGAGCCCACTGCGAACCTCGATCCGGCCGGAGTGCTGGAGGTCCGCGACGCGGTGCTGCGGACGCTCGAACGGACCGGGGCGACGATGGTGGTGGTCGAACACCGGGTGGCGGTCTGGGTGGATGTGGTGGACCGTATTGTGGTGCTCGCCCCCGGCGACCGCGGCCAGGGCGGCGGCGTGCTGATCGACGGGCCGCCGCGCCACGTGCTGGCACAGGCGCGTCGAATGCTGACAGAGGCCGGAGTCTGGGTGCCCGGCTACGTACCGGCCACCCGCCCCCGGAAAGACGCCCCCCAAGCCCAAACCGGCGCCGCTGTGCTGCTGCACGCTGATCAGCTCGCCGTTTCGCGGCAGCCGGTGAACGCCCGCAAGCGCCGGGGTGCCGCACGGCGCCACTTGGCCGCGGCGGTCGCGTCCGGCATTGACCTGACCGTGACCGCCGGCGCGGCGCTGAGTATCACCGGCCCGAACGGTGCCGGAAAATCGACGCTCGCCCTCACCCTCGGCGGGTTGCTGCCACCGCGGGACGGACGCTTGCGCGCCGCTGAAGCCCTGAGCCTCGGCGCGGGCCCCGAACCCCACCGCTGGAGGGGAGGAGACCTGATCGAACGGATCGGCACCGTGTTCCAGGAGCCGGAGCATCAGTTTGTCACCGGACGTGTGCTGGATGAGCTGAACTTCGGACCGAAACTCCTGGGCCGGGGGTCCGAACGGGTCGATGAGCTGCTGGAGCGGCTCCGGTTGACGCATCTGGCTGAGGCCAATCCGTACACACTCTCCGGTGGGGAAAAGCGCAGGCTATCCGTGGCCACCGTACTGGCGGCCAACCCGTCGCTCTTAGTGCTCGACGAGCCGACGTTCGGTCAGGATGCCAATACCTGGGCGGAGCTCGTGGACTTGCTGACGGAACTTCTCGATGCCGGGACGGCAGTGATCTCGGTGACTCATGACCGGGAATTTACCCAACTGCTGGGGGGAACACAGTTCCAGCTCACCGCCACTGGGCGGCCGGTTCCGCAGCAAACACAGCTGGAGGCATCAGGGTCTGAAGCCGCACTGCCGGAGGCTGGACAGTCGAAAGCCGGACAGTCTGAAGCCGGACAGTCCGAAGCCGCACAGGCGCGGGCGGGGGTGTCCGGTGAGCGTTGACGTGATGGCCGGACCGCGGTCAACCGCCGTCCTGGCCCGGGCGAATCCGCTCGCCAAACTCGCCGCGGCACTACTGTTGACCATCGTTTTACTACTGAGCGTGGACTGGGCTTCGGCGACCGTGGCGTTGGTCTGTGAGCTGGCGGTGCTGCCGCTCGCCGGCCTGAGCGCCCGCATCCTGCTGTTGCGCGGCTGGCCGATTCTGGCGGCGGCGCTGGTGGGCGGTTACGGTTCGGCCCTGTTGGCGCCGAAGACCGGAGCGGTGCTGCTGGATTGGGGACCGCTGCTCTTCACCGAGGGGTCGTTGCAGTCCGGCCTGGCCATTATGCTCCGCGGTATTGCCATCGCGCTCCCCGGCGTGATCGTGCTGGCCAGTACGGATCCGACGGATCTGGCGGACGCGCTGGCACAGAAGATGAAGCTTCCGCACCGATTTGTCCTCGGGGCGCTCGCGGCCCTGCGGCTGGTCGGTTTGCTGGTGGAGGAATGGCAGACGCTGGGCATGGCGCGGCGTGCCCGCGGGGTGGGCAGCGGATCCGGGTTTGCCGGCCGGTTCAAGGCGTCGCTGGGGCAGGGTCTGGCGCTGCTCGTGCAGGCGATCCGCAGGGCGTCCCGGCTGGCGGTATCGATGGAAGCGAAAGGTTTCGGCGCCGGCCCCCGGAGCTGGGCCCGCGAATCCAGGTTCGGGCCACTTGACGTGCGGGTCGTCATCGCCGCTGTCCTGATCGCGGCCGCGGTAGTGGGCGCCGCCGTCGGACTGGGAACCTGGAATCCGGTATTCGGCTAAAGGCATTCTTTCGTTGATTTTCGACATCCCGGTCCGGCAGCGGCGTGGTGCGCAGTACTCGGCGGGTGGCCGGCGGTAGCGTTGACGTGCGGAGGTTTCCCGACGACGCGAACCGTCTAATGCCCCGAAATATTGCACCAAATGATTAGAAGAAGCGTTGGTGCGGAATTTCTGCTGCCTTTAGCGTCATTTATGCACTCTATGATATAAATGAACCCATGAGTCAAATAGCTGCGGAATCCGTTGGAGTGCTGGTTCGTGATGCCCGCACAGACAAAGGCTGGACCCAGGGGCGGCTCGCGGCCGAGCTGGGGACCAGCCAGAGCGCGGTGACGCGGATGGAACAGGGCAAACAGAACCTGAGCCTGAAGATGATTGCGCGGATGGAGGCTATCTTCGGACGCAGCATCGTCAACGTGGGCGACGGCGGCAAGCAGCGGATCACGCATCTGCGCGTGGTGGGCGGTCACCAGCTCTCCGGCAGCGTTGACGTTAACTCCAGTAAGAATGCCGGCGTCGCCTTGCTGTGCGCGAGCCTGCTGAACCGCGGAACGACGACGTTGCGGCGGCTTGCGCGGATCGAAGAAGTCAACCGGATTGTCGAGCTGTTGACCAGCATCGGCGTCGAATGCACCTGGCTGAACGCCAACGATCTGCTCATCCGACGGCCCGCCGTACTCAACCTGCCGGCCATGGATGTCGAGGCCGCTCGACGCACGCGCAGTGTCATCATGTTGTTGGGGCCGCTGCTGGATGAAGAAGCCAGCTACCGGCTGCCCTATGCCGGCGGCTGCGATTTGGGAACACGCACCGTCGAGCCGCACATGCAGGCGCTGCGCGAATTCGGGTTATCGGTCCAGGCGCATTCGGGGTTCTATGCCATCCAGGCTCCCGTGGCCGATGACCAGGACCGATCCTTTGTGCTCACTGAGCGCGGGGATACGGTGACCGAAAATGCCATTATGGCGGCGGCTCATCGGGAAGGCAGCACCGTGATCCGCAACGCCAGCCCGAACTACATGGTCCAGGACCTGTGCTTTTATCTGCAGGGGCTGGGCATCAGCGTCGAGGGCATCGGCAGCACCACGCTGACCATCAGGGGTAAAGCGCGGATTGACGTGGACATCGAATATTCGCCCTCCGAAGACCCGATTGAGGCGATGAGCCTAATTACGGCCGGCATTGTCACCGGTTCCGAGGTCACCATCCGGCGGGTGCCCATCGAGTTCATGGAAATCGAGCTCAGCGTGCTGGAACAGATGGGCTTTCGCTACCGCAAATCGGCCGAATACACCGCACATAACGGGCACACCCGGCTGGTGGACATCACCACGCTGCCCTCCGAGCTGACCGCCGCGGCGGACAAGATCCATCCGATGCCGTTCCCGGGGCTGAACATTGACAATTTGCCGTTCTTCGCTGTGATCGCCTCCTGTGCGCAGGGAGCGACGCTGATCCATGACTGGGTCTACGAGAACCGGGCGATCTACCTGACCGAGCTGAATCGGCTCGGCGCCCGCGTGCGGCTGCTGGATCCGCACCGGATCGACGTTACGGGGCCCACGCGCTGGCGCGCTGCGGAAATTGGCTGCCCGCCTGCCCTGCGCCCGGCAGCGTGCATTCTGCTGGCGATGCTGGCGGCTAAGGGAACCTCCGAGCTGCGTAACATCTATGTGATTGAACGCGGCTACGAGGATTTGGCCGAGCGGCTGAACAGCCTCGGAGCCGAGATCGAATATTTTCAGGACTGAGCAGGAGTACCCATTCACCTGTTGGTTAGGGTTGGGTCGCGGCGAGAGCAGTCTTCAAATCCCGGGTGAGATCCTCGATGTCCTCCAGCCCAACGGAGAGACGCAGGACACCGTCGGTCAGTCCAATGGAGGCGCGGCCTTCGGGGCCCATCGCCCGATGCGTGGTGGTGGCTGGATGGGTGATCAAGGACTTGGTATCGCCGAGGTTGTTGGAAATGTCGATGATTGTCAACGCATTGAGCAGCGCAAACGCCGCATCCTTGGCTGCTGTTCCAGCCGCCTTGCCTGCTTGCAGCCCGCCGTCCGGGCCGGCATCGCTGCCCACACGGCCGGATGAAGCGAGCTCGAAGGTGAGGACGGTTCCTCCTGCCTTCATCTGCTTCCGGGCGAGCTCAAATTGCGGATGCGAGGGCAACAGCGGGTACCGTACCCAGTTCACCGCCGGATGCTGCTCCAAAAACTCT